>NZ_LWGA01000791.1:0-2681 GCF_001635235.1 Oleiphilus sp. HI0117
CTGCAATTATAAATCTATCAGCAGCACGGCTTTCTTGGCCATTCTTACAGGTGACTGAGTTTTTGATGTCTTCAAATCGTTCATGCAACGATTCGACGTCATTCATTTCTAATAACCTGTTTATGAACTCTGGGCCTGCAAATCCGTAGTTTTGATTGCAGTTTTGTTTTAAGTTATCAGAGAAACGTCTACCGCTTTGGTGTTCATGAAGTTGATCAAAAGCACCATACTCACGAGAACAAGTAATATTTAGCAGCCGCATTGAAACACCCGCTCTAGCATTGGATCCAGTAGAAGCGATCAAATCTTCTGGACTAATCTCACCGCTAGAAATAATGCTTTGTCTCCATTTATTTATAGATTGTGACGTCCCTAATTTGGTAGCCCGCTGTTTGCCTAAACCGTTCGCAATTGCATAAACAATTTTGCTTACTTCATTAGCTTCTGCTTCACCCAACTCGTCTAGTATCAACGTTGTATCGTTCCTGTCAGTAGAAACGGATTCTAGACCGTTTGCTGTAGATCTCCATGTCCTCATGAAGTCTTTAGGGTTTCCCCATACAGAGCTTGCTATCGCGAGGCATGTAGTTTTCCCACATGAAGAGTCTCCAAGAAGGTGTAGCCCTCCATTATCTTTATTTAGTAATTTCAGTAGTGGGCCTGCGAGTGCGAAGCTGATAGTAAGAATCATTACCGGATTACCTTCACAATACTTTGCAATGGTATTTTTCCACGTAGATAAAGAGCCTTTTTTGGAATAATCGGACGTGATATTTGGCTTTCCTTGAAAAATATAGCTTTGGTCCCCTAGAGTTTGTTCTGGAAAAACAAAAGCCACATCATTCTTCCAGCCTGTCTGTTGAGCTGCCGTTATACGTCTATGGGGAATTGTTGAATTGATATAAATAGGAATTTTAGACTTTCTAGTGATATTTGTATTAAGTCCTATATCTAAGAGTTGCTCTAAAAGTCGCTCGGTACTGCCTGCTAGCAACCCCATTGGGATTGCTAATTGTTTCCAGTTACCATTGATATCCTTGATTCGTAATAGTCGGCCAAAATTACTGCCTTCATTTGAAGTTATTGCATCGACGTACAAAGGGCCGCAAATCCAATCATCAGACAAGGTGGGTGGCTTATCGTCCTTATTGTATTGGATGTTATGCCAGTAAAGACCAGCAGGTTGGCTCTTAGAGCCTACAGATACTGGGTTGTCGTATACGCGCCAACAAGGTCTACTTTTAGCATTTGGCCACTCATCTGTTCGGGGTGTTTCACTTGTTTCCTGATTATAAGTGGTTGGTGAAACGGGGTGGGTCGCAGAGGAAGAGACAGTTGCCTGTGTTTCCTGAGTTACACACTCAGGGTTCATTATTGGATTAGTCATTTGTAGCACCTTCTGATTCGATGCTTTTTTTAATTTGGGATTCAATCCAAGTTTGAATTTGCCTCTCCTCCCAGCCTACACAGCGCTTTGTTATTCGAATTGATTGGGGAAATTCTTTCTCCTGCATCAAACGATAAACTGCCGCCCGTGAAAGGCCTGTGTAGTCGGTGACTTGTTTTATTCTTAGAATTCTATTGGTCATTTTGGGATCTCCTTAGCTGTATTGAGAATTCACATATATTGTGAAAGCCAAGAGATCCCTTGAATATTGCGATAGGCCGCTTCCTTTATATTGTGAAGCGGGCTAACCGATAGTTATATTGGGAGAAATTAGGGATTTCGTGCTGATTCATACCGAGCAACCTGCCAGTAGTCCTTATCGTCATCCGTAAATTGGATTTCATGAATAGTAATAACTTTATCGGAGCCCATAATGTGGTGGCGCGTTTCTTTCTCTCGCCGATGATTCTCTTCGGAATTTTCTTCCCAACCAGTTATCCGGTTGAGATCAGAATAGTTACATTCACTGCTTGGACACATTGTGTACCTTCCATAATTAGTCGTTTCAAAACTTCTACTGCCTGTAGCTGTACAAGTAGTGGCATTAAAATTATCGTGGATCTCTACTTCTACATGGTTGGTATGATATTTATCTATTGAGTAGATATTCATGTCTGTTTCGGTGCATATTGTGGGCTCTCCCCATGAATCTCTATTATCGAAAGAGACGTATTGTCTGAGCTCCTTTAATTGTGTAACCCAAGTTTGACCAACTAGGTTGATTGTGTAATCGGACTTTAAATCCGATAGTGAAGCACTCATATGATTGACGGCATCTTCTACCGATACTAAGGTTGAAGTATTGGTATATTCACCAATATGTTCCTCTAAATGGCTAGCGAAGCCTTCTGTAGACTGGTCGAATACTTCTGTACCGTAGATTGATTCAAAACTATTGGAAAACTCATTAGCGGTTTCTTCCGTAATGGTAATGCCATTTTCAGGGTAACCATCGGAATCGAGGGTCTGTAATAATCTAGCTAAATTAACAGGCGCATCCGGGTGTAGATATTCTTCTTTCGAAGCAGAGATTACATCTTCAGAATGCCTTACGTAGTTTACATCTAATGGGGTGAAAATCTGTCCGACCGGCCCCGAGGCAACCAACATGCCCCCAATGAAGAACATAATATTCTCATCGGTTTCATTATAAAAATATTCACCATTTTCATTTGTAACGCCACTAGAAGTTATCTCACTTGATGAGTATGGATTATCTTTGTATAGCTTTTTG
>NZ_LWGA01000792.1:0-3340 GCF_001635235.1 Oleiphilus sp. HI0117
CCTTGCAGGATTTGAAGTACGTTATGACGGAAAGCATAAACGCTCATCATTGTGCTTAGACGAATTGAGCAAACACTTCTCTTTTGAAACATTCTGCCCTGAAGCCGCTGCCGGTTTTGGTATACCCCGCCCCAAAATGCGACTTACCGGCAACCCTTCCAGGCCAACGCTACGGTATAACGATGACACTGACTTAACAGGCATAAACTTAGGCCCTCAATTACTTGAAGGCTGCAAAGAGGCCCTTGATAGCTTTGGGTCTTTAGATGGCTTTGTTCTGATGAAAAACTCACCCAGCTGCGGAGTCAGAAACGTCAAAATATTTCAGAGTGACAGCACTATTCACCAACAAGGCGGTATGGGCCTATTCGCGGCAGCCTTGAAGGAAAGGTTCCCTTTATTGCCGATCGAAGAAGAAGTGAATTTGCACGACGAAAGTCAGTATATGGAGTTTGTTAAGCGAGTTCATGCTCACTTTAAATCGCGGAAATGACAAGTATCAGGCGTAACCTATCTTAAGCAAGGGCCACTCGCGCTCAAGGTTATCCTCAGCCCTAATCTCCAATCATTGGCTTATAAAATTACATCTACTGCCCATTAACCGTTAGATATCCACTCATAGGTATTGACACATATCAATCAAGCCCGTTATTTAACCATGCGCCCTCCAATTGTCTAGTAGACTTAAGGATTACGTTTAAAAAAGAGGGCTAGAAAAGAACCATGCAAAACTCAGATAAGAATCAATCAGACAAGCAAACTTCGTCTAAGAATAAGACTTTGAGCTCAGTAGGGACTCAGCTTCACGCTCTAGCAGAAAAACGCCATGACCCACATTATATTGCCGAATCATTTAGGTCAGGCGAATACCCATACAAGACAAAAATTAGTCGCCAACGATACGAAAGCATAAAAAAAGAATTACAAATCGAGCTACTAAAAGCCCAGAAGTGGATAAGAGAGTCAGGACAAAAAATAGTGATTCTGTTTGAAGGGCGAGATGCCGCTGGTAAAGGTGGCACCATAAAACGCTTTATGGAACATCTAAACCCACGGGGCGCTCACGTTGTTGCTTTGGAAAAGCCGACTGAAGAAGAGCTCGGTCAGTGGTACTTTCAACGCTACATTAAACACCTGCCCACCAAAGGTGAACTCGTTTTATTCGACCGGTCTTGGTATAACCGAGCAGGTGTTGAAAGAGTTATGGGGTTCTGCGAACCGAGCGACTACCTTGAGTTTATGCGTCAAACGCCAGAACTAGAAAGAATGCTTACCCGTAGCGGTATAAAATTATTTAAGTATTGGTTCTCTGTTACTGAAGAAGAGCAAACCGCTCGCTTTCAGAAACGTGAAACTGACCCTCTAAAACAGTGGAAACTAAGCCCTATCGACAAACTTGCTCAAGAAAAATGGAATGACTATACCGAAGCGAAAGAAGCGATGTTTTTCTACACCGATACCGCTGACGCACCCTGGGTAGTCGTAAAATCAGATGATAAAAAAAGAGCACGCCTTGCGTGTATGCAACACTTCCTTTCTAAGCTGGATTATCCTGATAAGAATCATCATGTTGTTCGTGGAGCAGATCCCCTTATTGTCGGCCAAGCATCATCAGTTATCGAAGAAGACAGCCATATACTAGGTAAGTCTCTTCACCCGGAAGCTAAAAAATAAGGCACAAATGCGTTCCTTTAATTTCTTGTTGAACCCAGTAAAATCTGGGTTCAACTTGTAAGCGGGCCACTAAGATAATTCCGCAACAACCTCTGAACCACAGTCCCTTACTGCATAAAATAGACAATCCATCTTGGCGATTTCCGGATTATTAGTGATCATAAAGAGCTTTAAGTCTCGTTTAGCAAACAATCCGCCGTCTTTGATATAAACCAACTCATTTACCACACATTCTTCTCGACTATTTTTTGAAGAAAATACAGCTTTCAGATCATCTGTTGCGACCCAACCCAACTGCGTATCTTTAACAGTAATACCTGAATTCAATTGCTCTATACTGGGTAGCAAACACAAATCAGATTCTTCACTTAATTTCTCGCCATACCTTAGACGACAATCATCCTTTAGTTCGAGCCTTACCGGATTAGTAAGCACCTCCAAGCTCTCTTGACTTTCTTGGCCTGCCAAGACACTTTCTAAACGAAAATAACGATTTAAGCCCTCCCAAGCAATCTGGTGCGCAGACTCATCTAAACGCCCTCCACATTCAATCGTCACAGTTGGGCAAAGGTATTCGGTGACCTCCATCAGAGCCCCTAAACGTAGGTGAGTCACGATGAGGCGTTTAGTAAACAATTCTGTCAAAGCATCATGCTGAGGATCTTCGTAGATCGCCACCGCAAATGAAGGGCCTGAGCCCGAGGTGTTATGCATATCGATCAAGCTTTCAGGTTTATAGCGCTTTAAAGTCTCTAGAATCTCAGCGGCGAGATAGCCAGGTTCATCATCAAAGGGTTCTTTAAAGCAGCGATTCAGGTCACGCTGACGAGCGAAGACACGATGACTGAATGAAGGCTCCAAGCTAGCCGCTGATACTGAAGCCACAATGCAAACGACATTCACCGCTGGCTTAAGTCCCGACTTCAACCATTTAAATAAGGCAATAAGGCCTGAAGGTTCATTGCCATGCAGTAGCGTTACAAATGCTCGCGTTCGAGTGGTGTCATCTCCTGACAGCAGGATTTCTGAAGGGCCTCCCAAGTAATCAAGAAACTGATAGATATCCTCACCAATTGAGCTTGGGTCTGGGTCACAAAATCTGTTTAACTCTATACTCATTCTTATATCCAATAATTGTTACGTTAAAGGCCATTCACCCACTGGAATGTTGTCTAGGCTGTAAGCAATATAGTCTTCTAGCATTGCTTTTCTTGCTTTGTCAGAGCTATAAGACTTTTCATTCTGATAATAAGCGGTTCTCTCTCTTTGCCATACTGCTCCGTTCTGCTTTGACTCAAGACGCTTTTTAACAATGGATAGATAATAGCCTGCTTCCTCATCTTCAACACCGATACTACGCAAGCCCTGCTCTGCATGATCAATGCTTTGGGAAAGAATATCGATAATGGGCTGATCACGACAACCTGAACGCTGAGGGTCTGGCCAAACGATTCGTGCACCCAAGCCAAATTGCGCGGCGCGATAGAAGTTAAACTCCGCTAAATGAAAAGGTAAAGCAGGCATCAGCTCATTCATTTTGTCGCGATAGTACTCTGCCAGACCGATATACAGTGCTGCATTGGCAACCATATCAACCGCGCTGGGCCCAGCGGGCAAAGACCTTAGTTCTATCCGTAAATGGCCTTCATCAGCATCGTCATATACC
>NZ_LWGA01000793.1:0-5967 GCF_001635235.1 Oleiphilus sp. HI0117
GATTTATTACTTAACTAAATTCAGATCAAGCGATATGCTCGCCACTATTATCTTTACAACAATCTCATCGAGACTCTGAGTACTTATACTCAATAAACAATGTCATGAATATGCTCGGGGTCATCTGTCGTTAACTCCCCTCGCTCCAATTTCTTCTCTACACCTGGCCCTAATACTGGCTTCATATCCCTGGCATGTAAGTCATGTGCACAATGATCGCAAGCAAAACGAGGGCTGGAAACATGACCACAAGTTTTATGCTGGAACATAATCGGTGCACCGTCACCATCACATAGCCACTTGTCACCCCATTGAACAACCGTCATCAGCACCGGATAAAGATCCATTCCTTTCTCAGTTAAATGGTATTCATAACGAGACATCTTCTCGTCATATAAGACTTTGGTTAAAACCTCAGCTTCCACCAAACGATTTAGACGGTCAGACAAACGATGGCGGGTTATCCCTAAAGATTTTTGAAACTCTGAGAAGCGCCTGACGCGGCGAAATGCGTCCCGGATGATTAACAGCGTCCAACGATCACCAAATATTGATAATGCTCTAGCAATTGAACAAACCTGAGAGTCAATCTCTTCCCAACGCATAGCTACCTCTTTGCATTTTATTTGAATTATTCGCGCCTAATAAGACTAGCCACTGTTCCAATATACAAAGTTGATCTAAATCAAACAAAGCCATTATACCAGAAATAGAACAGTATTTTAGCAAGTCGTCACAATAGATTCACTTGACGAGTTCTATTATGGAACCATATACTTTACACAAGGTTCCAAAACGGAACCGTGATGAATTTGGCATTTTTACCCTAAGCCATATTTGTCTAATCCACCAAATAGTGAGGACTCGCTTATGAGCATCATGAAAGCTATTTCTAAATGGATTGATTACGAACTAGGGATTAGAAACATTGATTTGGAATTAGAAGCAGGCGACTTAGACTGAGCTTGCAGTTCGTATTCCTTCATGAGTTTACTTGTATTTATCGAAGCGCCAATACTTGCGCTGTAGTCTTTAAATAGACATTAAGAGGAATAAAATTATGTTTGGATTTCCATTTTTTACTAGCCTTATCGTAACGGTTGCAATGGTTGTCGGTTTTTCATTTATTATTAACCACGGCATCCAAAAGAAAAAAGCTAACAATGAAGACGCTATCTCTAATACAAGCCAAGGCGAAAAAGACACTAACTGCCACGCCTAAGCTAAGATCGCCGCTCTATTGAGCGAGTAAAATTGAGATAGAAAAATTGAGGCTGCTACATAGCAGCCTCTTTCGTTCTAGCCTACCGAAGCCTTCAGTGCTTGCTCCAAATCTTCAAGAATGTCATCGATATGCTCGATACCGATTGATAGTCGAATCATTTCAGGCGTAACACCCGCGACTTTCTGTTCTTCCTCTGTCATTTGCCTGTGCGTTGTCGAAGCAGGATGACACGACAATGATTTAGCATCACCAATATTTACCAAACGCTTAAACAGTGCCAAGGCATCATAGAAACGCGTACCTGCCTCTAAACCACCTTTAATTCCAAAGGTCATAATGGCCGACGGTGTACCTTTCATATATTTTTTGGCTAGCTCATGGTTCTCATCTGAGGGCAAGCCACCATAACCAACCCACTCAACTAGATCGTGCCCTTCTAGAAATTCGGCCACTTTTATTGCGTTTTCACAATGACGTTCCATACGAAGACCTAGCGTTTCAATTCCCTGAAGCAATAAAAAGGCATTCATAGGTGATAAGGCCGCCCCGGTATTACGCAAAGGAACTGTCCGGCATCGTCCAATAAAAGCTGCTGGCCCCATTGCCTCGGTATAGATCACGCCATGGTAAGCAGGTTCTGGCTCGTTCAACATAGGGAATCGTTCAGCATGCTCCGCCCAGGGGAAGTTTCCTGAGTCAACGACAATCCCGCCTAACGAATTACCATGCCCACCCATATACTTGGTAAGCGAATGAACAACAATATCTGCCCCATACTCAATAGGCTTACATAAAGCTGGCGTGGCAACTGTATTATCAACGATAAGCGGCACCCCCTTATCATGCGCAATCTTCGCCATGCCTTCCAGATCGATAACATTACCCGCGGGGTTACCAATACTCTCGCAATAAACGGCTGCGGTATTTTCATCAATCAGCTTTGCTAAGGACTCAGGCTTATCATCTTCAGCGAAACGTACATCAATTCCCTGGCTCGGCAGCATATGCTTGAAAAGTGTATAAGTACCGCCATAGAGCTGAGGTACTGAAACAATATTCTTGCCCTTGCTGGCGATCGTTATAATCGCGTAATGAATGGCAGCACTGCCAGCACTCACAGCCAAGGCCGCAATACCTTTTTCTAACTCCGCTACTCTTTTTTCAAGCACATCGTTAGTGGGGTTCATTATTCGCGTGTAGATATTACCCGGTACAGCCAGGTCAAATAAGTCAGCACCATGTTGAGCATTATCAAACTCGTATGCGACTGTCTGGTAAATAGGTGTTGCTACGGACTTGGTTGTAGGGTCTGTTTCATATCCGTGATGAATTGCGATGGTATCGTCTTTCATTTTAATCCTCGGCAATAATGATGAATGTTGGCGAATACGGGACACCGGAACAAAGAATCATAGATCAATTCCCAATAACACACACGCACTCAGATCAATGAAATATAAATAAACTTTCTTTGTGACTTTTTCTCTTTTGCTTCTGTCTATGCTTCTGAATTTAAATTTCAAACTCACTTTTTTACTTAATCAAGGAAGCTTAAATGGAAGATATCAATCAAAGCAGCGATCAGATTCAAGAGCTGTTACAGACAGCCTACACACTCAGCTTAAGTTACGGCCCCAAACTGGTCTTAGCGATCGTTACGCTCATCATCGGCCTATGGGTCATCAATCGCTTCATACGCACTCTTAACAACAATCTCACAAGCAAGGTCGATGCGACGCTTGGTCAATTCGTCTGCAGCATTCTTTCAGTTATTCTGAAAGTAGTCTTGTTGATTTCAGTTGCCTCGATGGTCGGCATCGAGACAACATCATTTGTGGCAGTACTCGGTGCTGCCGGCTTAGCTGTTGGCCTAGCTCTTCAAGGAAGCCTAGCCAACTTCGCCGGAGGCGTTGTCATTCTGCTATTCAAGCCTTTCAAGGTAGGAGACCTGATTGAAGCTCAGGGCTACATCGGAAGCGTATCTGAAATTCAGATTTTCAACACCATTCTAAAGACGGGCGACAACCGAGTCGTCATCATTCCAAATGGCTCTCTTTCGAGCAGCAGCATGGTGAATATTAATAAAGAAACTACTCGCCGAGTCGATCTGAGCTTTGGCATTGGCTATGGCGACGATATTGACCAGGCCAAGTCTCTGCTGAAGTCACTCGCCAGTCATGATGCCCGAGTACTCAAAGACCCGGCTCCTGTATTTGTCGTTGCAGAACTTGCCGACAGCTCGGTTAACTTTACAGTCCGCTTATGGGTCAACACTAGCGACTACTGGGGTGTATTCTTTGATATGCAAGAAGGCGTGAAGAAAGCATTTGATGCGCACGGCATTTCAATCCCCTACCCACAACAAGATGTATATATGCATCAAGTAGCATAAACAAGAGACATTACTCTAGTAAATCGCTAAGATACGGCCAAAATTGAATCGTATCTTAGCCAAGCTTTATGAAAGGAAGAAATACTATGCAACACCTTAAACTTGCCACAGCAATTGCTCTCATCTCTACAAGCCTAAGCGCCACAGTAAACGCTGAAGAGGTCTCTGAACCTAACTGGGATGCAACGGCTGAACTTGGTTTTGTGATGACCAGCGGCAACTCGGATACAGAAACACTAAATGCCAAATTTAATGCTTCAACTGAATACACTGATTGGAAGCACACACTTCAACTAGAGGCGCTTAACAGCTCATCAAATGACGTAAGTTCTGCAGAAAGATATTTTGCTGAAGCGCAGTCTGACCGAAAGCTCTCTGATAGAGCTTATGCGCTTGGCGTCATCTCGTGGGAAAAGGATCGCTTTAGCGGTTTTGACCATCAAACCTCTATCGCACTGGGTTTAGGCTATAAAGCTATTGCAGAAGATAATATGGAATTGAATTTCGAGCTTGCGCCTGGTTATCGTGTGATCGAAGACAACAATGGCAATAACGAAGAAGATAGCATTATTCGTGCAGCTGAGATCTTCTCTTGGAAATTCAATGAAACATCTAGCCTTGACCAGTTCCTGAATACAGAAGCCGGCGACAGTAACACTGTGACACGTTTTGGTATCTCCTTAACCAGTCAGGTGCAAGAAGCCTTGTCAATGAAGGTTGGTTACACCATTAAGCATAGTTCTGATGTTCCAGCAGGTGCTGATAAAACTGATCGTGAAACGTCTGTCACGTTAGTCTATAAGCTGTAGCATTACTTTTTATGTAGGCAGCGATGGTGCTAACCCGCCAGCGAGCCGCGCAAGGCTCTGCCTACAGCAGAAAAGAAAGTATCAATCTGAAATTTCAGATACAAAAAAGGCAGCTTAATCGCTGCCTTTTTTATTGAAGCTTGAAACGCTTACTTCAACAATTCTTTAGCTTGCTCAACCCAAGAGTCTGAGCCGCGTACTGATTTGAACTCAGCCAACTTATCGGCAGGTGCATTAACGATATCTTCCAAGCTATTAAATCCCGCTGCATTCAATTTCTTAACCGTCGCAGGGCCAACACCTTTCATCGAAGAAATACCAGACTTAGCTGCACCAGTGGCTTTCTTAGTTGCTGTTGACGCTTTTGCTTTAGCAGTAGTCGCCGCCTTCTTAACAGTTGCTTTGGCTTTTTTAGCAGGCGTCTTTGGCGCTGGCATAATCTTATCCGCCAGAGGAAGCTTGCTTAATGCATCTTCAAGTTGACCAACCAGCTTATTCTTAGTCTCTAGCAAAGCTTCAGCACGCTCTTCAAATTCTTTCTGCTGCTTATTTAGCTGCTTTTGATACTGCTTCTCGATTTTCTTCAACCACTTTGTTGCAGGCTTAGTCGCCTCTTCACGCAACTCGTTTACTTGTGCAGTCAAATCATCAACCTGCTTCTGTAAATCTTTCTTAGTTGAAGTAACTTTCTTGTTGATATCTTTCAACAAGTCATTGCTCAGCTCTTTAACCTGAGAAACTTTCTTATCAATCTTCTTTGACGTTTTACCCATGCTTCACCCCTATTAAAACTACAAACAAATTAAACAATAAATACTAAACAGTATAAAAGTTACACGTTTTTTTTAGAGCATAACAACTAAAATCACGTGCACTAATGGTATTTTTATAATTTCTAACATGGCAGATTCAACTAATCCAATTTGCCATGTTCTTTAATATAGTCCTTTACCAAGCTCTCAATTAGCTTTTGTATACTCGTTTCTTGCTCTATCGCAATAATCTTCAGTGCTTTCAATGTTTTCTTATCTAAACGTAGGGAGGTATTTTTCTTAGCCTTCTCTTTTTTCTCGGATGCATGCACTTGATCAAGCTGAGGAGTCTTAGCCGTACCTTTCGACACTGCATCGGTTTTCTTATCTGTACTCTTGCGACTCATAAAGAGACCCCTTGTCGTTTCACTACCCTATAAACGGCATAGTAACATCCATTCATCCATATTGCCGAGCACCATAAAAGGCAAAGGCGCGAATTATCGCGCCCCTACATTAGCTTCAAGATGGCACATTAAGCCTTCTTCAGCGCCTTTTTCAGCTTGCTGATTTTCTTAGTCTGCTTGGCTACTTTAGCTTTACGCGCTTTGATCTCTTTCTTGATAGATTTTGTTTTCTTAGACATGGTAAATCACCTTTCTTTGTGTAAATAACATTAATTGACGTAATGACGTCACTACGTCAATATCTATCCTAGACCTACATAACCGGAAATACAAAGTATTTGAACCTCAGGACTTAAATTGTCATCAAACTGTCACATAAGTC
>NZ_LWGA01000794.1:0-2655 GCF_001635235.1 Oleiphilus sp. HI0117
GTTGTACCCTTAATGTCTAGAGGCGTCAAATCAAAAGTCTATTTTTGCTGTTGATGTGTCGTAATTAAATTGTCTAGTATGGACGTTTACCACTTAGAGTACTGATCTTCGACAAAACCATATTGAGATTCAATCTCGTAGCGTTTGCCTTCAGCGGTGATTAAGTGCCCCTTAAACTTGCCGAATATTTGTTTGAAGTTTGTGGCCATGAAACCGGCATTGAGGTGTTCCTTATGCATTCCTTCAGGCACAAAGCTTAGATCAAGCTGTCCGTTTTCACAGCTGATTCTCCACGCGGAGCTTTCTTCATCCCGGTCATATCTGAACTGAACTTGAGGTAGTTGATGGAGCTTATCGCCAACCCAAAAGCAGTTTTCAGAATAGCCTGTTTCATTGACGCCCCAAGACACATTGAGCCCGAGCGGTGGCTTATCTTCTGATCTATCGGCTGTGGAGTAAGATGCGCCGGAAAAGCATGCCCAGTTCCAGAATGTTTCTCGACGCATGTACCCAGCCGAAAAGTCATGATGCCCATAACAAGCAATTTCATTTAGCTTGAACTTGCCGAGAGCACAGTGAACTTCACCGCTAGCAGGAAGTGCTGCCGTTTTTTGAGCATAGACCCAGCCATTGACTGCGGTCGGTGTACAAAGAGCCATTTCCTCAAAGCTTGGTTTCTCTATGGTTTCGGCCTGAATGTTGAGCTCCGAGCCAAAACCAATCTCGAGTATTTTGCGCCGCTCGCCCTGTGAGTTAAGTTGGTAGCGCATTTTGATACTATGCTTGCCTGACTTGAAGCTTGATATGCCATTATCGGGACGGTTCGTCATATCTAGCCCGAGTGCAAAAGGTTTTTTGAATTGCCAAGTAAGCATTTTTTTATCTGAAGTTCGATAGATATAGACAAAAGCTGCGCCCAAATAGCGTAAGTCAGCTAATGCGCAGCCAAATATCAGGTCACCACTTATGCCGCCGAAATATTGAAAGCGTTTAAAATTGAAATGGCGCTGCCACTTATTGGCGCGTTTGTTCATTGGTGTTCGATAATCTGCGTCATTGATATTAATTTCATTGACGGCGTGTTTGAAGCGTCCTAAATGAGGCTTCCCGTGAGAGTTGATCAGAGAGTAGGGTTGAAGCATAAGTGTTACAGTTGTTCTAGTTGTTATGGTTTGTTTTGGGGGCAGAGTCTAGATCGTCAGAGATTAATCCCAGAAGTCGATAGAGCTCTCTACGGGTTCAACGGCTTCAAGTAAGCCTTTTTCTAATAGCACTTCATACGAGTTAACCTGGTTACGACCATTTTGTTTTGCGTAGTAGAGCGCTTTATCTGCTTTGGAGAGTGTTTCTACAGGGTGGTCGTTTTTGCTTAGGTCGGCAAAGCCGATGCTAACGGTAACCTGGCCAACCTGAGGGAAGCGGCGAGCCTCTATCGCTGCTCTGCAGCGTTCGAGAACAACCAAAGCTTGCTCTTTCTGAACGTCTTTTACCAATACCACGAACTCTTCACCACCGTAGCGGAAAAACAGGTCTTGCTGTCGGAGGACGGACCTGACTGTCTGTGAAAATAGAACTAGCGTCTCGTCACCAATTGCATGGCCGAAGCGATCATTGATAGATTTGAATTTATCGATATCTAGAATGGCAATCGCTTTAAAGCTGGTATCCTTTGCATGCAGTACATTGTGTTGTGAAAAGGCAAGGTCGGAAGAGACTTGGTCAAAAGCTTGACGATTTAAGATGCGTGTAAGCGGGTCATGGCCTTTTTCGTGCAAGTTGCGAAAGATATCGACAGCGATTTGCAGAAAGCCTACGAGAGTGTTTTTAATATCCTGGTTCTCGTAGCGGTGGCGCAAAACAACCAGGTGAGACACGCTTTTGTCATATAACACTACCGGAATGACGATTTTAAAACGCGTTCTGCTTTCAACCTTGTATACCTCTTCTTTAGAAATATAAGCCGACAGCATGTCCATGTCGTTATTTAAATAGATGTCGTTGGACTTCCCGCTACACTCTATGCCGATAAGAGTGGTCGTTTTATGATTGGAGCGCCGTGTAGCTTGTAGCTCATAAACTGACAAATCGACGCGTTCGAAATTATTGATAAGAATGTCATCGAGTGCTGTGACAAGTTCTCTAATGTTCGATTGGCTGGTCAAGCTTTTTATTAGAGTAAATAGCTGCTCTATTTCCATAATGGAAGGTCTATCACAAATAGAAGAAACGACCATTATCGTTATTCTCTGCCATAAAACCAAGTAAATTAATATAGAAGACGTTAACAATTCGTTACATTTTGCAATTGTTTACCAACAGACCGCTCATAACTTATTGGCTATGATTACTATATCGAATTTAGGTGAGACGATTCAGGCCCGTCTTTCTTCAATTTAGGTTTAGATTTCATGTGTACTTATTTATCCCGGACATTGTCCGGGATTTTTTTTGCCTGAATCTTACCGTTTTCCCTCTCAATGCTTATTAAAACTTCGACTGCTTCAAAATTAGAGTGGCTGCTTCTTGGTTTAGGGCTTCACTATATAGTAGTCTTTCAGTCTTTGTTGTTTCGGGTTGCTGGCTTAAAGCGTTTGCATTTAAGTCGCCATGGCTTTGCTAGCGTCAAGGATGCACTAATAGATCTTATGAAAAAAC
>NZ_LWGA01000795.1:0-5808 GCF_001635235.1 Oleiphilus sp. HI0117
CGCAGCTAGCGTTAACGAGAAGCTACAAGGCGGCTCAGACTTTGCAAGCGGTATTGAAGGCAGTTGCCAAGGCATGGAGTCTCTCGTAGGCGAAGGTCTGGCGATACACTCTTCTGCACAACAAGCCAGTGACGCGACCAACCAGGCATCTGATACATCCAAACAATGTAGCGCCGACATGAGACAGCTTGCAGATAACCTGGAAACCTCATCTCGATACATCTCTGAATTTACATCTTTGCTGGAAAGCTTGGATGAAAGTAATAAAACGATTAGTAAATTACTTGAGTCGATCAAAGCCATTGCCGACCAAACTAACTTGCTAGCACTCAACGCTGCGATCGAAGCAGCGCGAGCTGGCGAACACGGTCGAGGCTTTGCGGTTGTTGCCGATGAAGTACGACAGCTTGCAAACACCTCAAATGAGTCAGCAGAAGAAATCCAGGGTGAGATCACCAAGATCACCGAAATATCGAACTCGGTTATCTCGAAGCAGCAAGAAGTTGCTGAAGTCGTGAGTAGCAGCGTAACAATTGCTAATGAAACCATGAGTAATCTAGGTGGTTTGGAAGAAGTTGCTAGCAATAGTGCTGACGTAGTTAACACCCTTACTTCCAGCCTAAGCACTCAAGCTGATCAAACAGAACAAATTAAGAACGCACTGCAAGGTGCGATTGAAGGCGCATCAATCAACGCTAGCTCTGGCAGTCTCGATGAGCAATTCCAGGCACTGATCGATCAACTAAATGACTTACAGCGCTAGGTCGCTATAAACGACAGACTTTCGTCAGCTTTCTTTACAAGCGGCCAGCTTTAGTTTTATATTCAAGTTGGCCGCTTTCAAAATTAAATTTTTTTCCCATGTTATCCTTTTGTTTTTATTTACTTTATTTTCCCTCTCAGACATGTTCAAAATACTTGGCAGAGTAAATGCTTAACTATTATTTACCAAACAATCAAGCTCAGGTCTGATAATTCAGGGTAACCTGAATGGAGGTAGTAAAATGAGCCAAAGTACTTGCCCCACAATGCAATGCGATCTCGCCACCTTAGAGAAACTCTACCAAAACAAGTGCCTGCAAGCTGAAAAAGCAAAGGCTGGCACCAATACATTTATGTACCAAGTTCTTAAAGCGGAAGCAGATAATATTCGATTCGCAATTGATCGGTACTAATTGTCTCTTACTTTCTGCTAAACGCTATCTGCAAATTAGGTTGACCAAGTGGGAAAAGGCTTTCCCCAGCTATTCCAAGCATGTAAAATCCGGCATTTCCCACATCTTCGGTATTTCTTATGCTTGACGCCTTATCACAAAATTATAAAGCCATTATTGAAAGTCTTGGTGAAGACAGCTCTCGC
The DNA here is from genome assembly GCF_001635235.1 of Oleiphilus sp. HI0117. NCBI lineage: Bacteria > Pseudomonadati > Pseudomonadota > Gammaproteobacteria > Oceanospirillales > Oleiphilaceae > Oleiphilus > Oleiphilus sp. HI0117. Next base: position 1,361 of record NZ_LWGA01000795.1, read on the forward strand.
GAAGGCTTATTAGATACACCGACTCGTGCAGCCAAGGCTATGCAATTTCTCACTCAGGGATATCAACAAAGCCTTGATGATATAGTAAATAACGCGGTGTTCGAGTCTGACAATGACCAAATGGTTATTGTAAAAGACATAGAGCTATACTCTCTTTGCGAACACCACCTACTGCCTTTTATTGGCAAGTGCCATATCGCTTATTTGCCAAACGGCAAGGTTTTGGGTCTGTCTAAATTTGCTCGTATTGTCGACATGTATGCGCGACGCTTCCAGATTCAGGAAAACCTCACTCGTCAAGTGGCTGAAACAATCCAGCAAGTGACTGGCGCAAAAGGTGTGGCTGTCATCATTGAGTCAAAACATATGTGTATGATGATGCGCGGCGTTGAAAAACAAAATTCAGTCATGAACACTTCCGTTATGCTGGGCGCTTTCAGACAGTCTCAGGCAACACGTAGTGAATTCCTAACGCTCGCAACCAACTCTTAAGAACATGTCGCTGTGTGTCTAGGATCGATACACAGCACTCTTGCCACCAACAGGTATGATCAATGCTAAAACTCGACTCACTTAATCAACTCAAGCAACTCAAGCAAGATATCAAAGCTAGTCGCAATCTCTGCATTGGGACAGTTAAAGGTTCTGCTTACAAATTTGGTTTTGTGACACTTGATACCAACCGAGACGTTTATCTTCCACCCGATGAAATGGAGCGCGTACTCCCTGGTGATAGAGTAGAAGTTGAAGTCATAAAAGATGCAAAGAACAAAAAGGTCGCTAAATTAGAAAGGCTAATTGAAAGCAACACCCAGTTCTTTTGTGGCAAATACATAGAGAAGGGTAAAGCTGCTTTTGTTGAGCCCGATATCCAAGGCATGTGTCGGTGGTTTTTTATTCCTCCTCAAAAGCGCAAAAAAGCCAAAGCGAAAGACCTGGTTGTCTGCAAGGTTACTCAACATCCTTTTAAGTCAGGGAAAGCACAAGCAAGCATTGTCGAGCTAATTGGTACCGACCAAGATATCGGTATCGAATCATTGTATGCCAGCAAGAAGCACCGCCTGGAAACAAGCTGGAGCAAAGTCGAGCAAGAACAAGCAGATGCGATTTCAGAAGAACAGATAGCAGGTTTAAGCGAAGGGCGTAAAAACTATTGTGAACTTCCCTTTGTTACCATTGACTCGTCTTCTACGAAAGATATAGACGATGCCTTGTATGCAGAAAAAGCTGAGCAAGGTTGGTATATATATATTGCGATTGCCGACCCCTGCGCCATGATTGATGCCGGCTCAGCCATCGAGAAAAGTCTGATAAAACGCGCAAGTTCAGTCTACTTCCCCGGTCAGACTATCGCGATGCTTCCAGAAAAGCTGGGCAGTGATATCTGCTCTTTGGTAGAAGGTAAACCGCGTCTGGCCAAAGTAGTAAAAGCGACTGTAAGTGAGACTGGAGATATCGAAAGCTACGAGCTAGAACAAGCGCTTATTCAATCTCATAAAAAGCTTAGTTACGAAGTCGTTGGCAGCTTTATTGACCAAGGCGAAGCGCTAGACGAGTGCAGCAGCGATATTCAGGAAAGCCTGAAGCATCTTAAGACTATTGCCGATAAACGATCAGAATTCCGCAACAAGCACAACCTGATTCAAAAAGACCGTCAAGAGTTCTACCTCGAGCTGAATGACCAGGGAAAGATTGCAGAGATCAAACAGAAAGTATTCTCCAGCGCTCACCGTATAGTTGAAGAAGCGATGGTCGCTGCAAACTGTTGCATCGCAGAACTCATTTCCAAAAGCAAACTTCCCGGTATCTACATTAGCCATAAAGGCATACGTGCCGATCGCTTGGAAAGCTTGGATAAAGTACTGCAAGAAAACATTCCTGAGTACAAAGAAGATTCTTTAGCGTCTTTAGACAGCTTTGTTGAACTATCAAAACAGCTTTCCAGTAATGATGAGTTAACTCGCTACCAACTACTTATTTCTCGCCAGTTAGAGAAAAGCCAGCTAAGCCTAGAACCTGCGCCTCACTTCGGCATGGGATTGCAGCAGTATTGCAACTTCACCTCCCCCCTTAGAAAAGCCAGTGACTTTTTAGTACACCGCCAACTCGATGCGATTGCAGCCAACAATGAAAGCTACATTAACGAAGCTCAAATAGAAGCATTAAGTGAGAATTCGAGTAAAGCCAAAAGTGCCGTCTATGATGTTGAGCAATGGCTGAAGTGCCAGTATTTAGCTAAGAACAAACAAACCTTAAATGCTACGATTCATCGTGTCTTTTCTTCTGGTTTTCAAGTTCGTCTAGCAGAAACAGGTATTGAAGGATTTGTCTCAACCAAGGAGATGGAAGGGAAGTATAGCTTTAACCAAGACCTGCTTTGCATCACCAACAAAGAGCAGTCCTTCCAACTCGACCAAGCAGTACAAGTAAAACTCAAGCAAATCGACTGGTCTCGTAAACAAATTCAGTTCGAATTAGTTTAGACCGGCTACATCCTGGCCAAATTCTTGTCTGTCCTCAGCAGAGCCATGTAGGATATCTCCTACATGGCTTTAGGTTTTATCCTATTTTTTCCTACATGTGGTTTCCGTAATATACTCATCAAACGGAAGCAACATCAAACGGACTTGTTAGGGAAGGCAGGAGCCAATCTGAAGGATTCAGATAACTACACAGGGCAGTTGTAGATCAAGGAACGATAAGGCAAGGGACAATTGTGCTGCAGGAGCGGCTGAATAACTAAGGACAGTGGCAAAACAAGGATTTGTTCACGGATGTTCAATGGATACAATTAACTGATGGAACAGTAAAGGAAGCGCCTATTCTAGGGTATCGCACGGATTGCGATACCCATTCTATTTTCCCCTCTACGTCAATTCAGTCGCTAAGCTTTTACCAGACCAACTAAGCCCGCCACCATATACTCACTAATAATATTGATATAAGTCTCTAAATCTGTATCTTCTTGGCAATGCAAACCGCCATTCCAAATTGTACTAATCGCGCCATCAAAGGTCGCTTCTAAGCCCATCATTAAGTGCTCAATGGGCATATCAGGAAACATCCCACTCTTAATACCTGGCTCCAGTATTGAGCCAATGTAGGAGGCAAATAAATCGTCTAATTGGTCAAACTCGGCCCGTAATTCCGGGGTGAGGCGTTCTCTAAAGTCGACACGCTTACAATAAAACGAAACCCGCGCTTCAGCCGGATTATCAAGAAATTGCGCAAAGGAAGCGCGAATAATTTCACGAATGATATCTATTGCTTCTGAATGTGGTGGTAGCGCTTCGTAAGAGGCCAGCATACGACGCAAAAACGAGATTGAAATCTGAGCGTAAATCTCTTCTTTACAGGTAAAATGCTTATAAACGGTCCCTTTGCCTATCTCTGCTTTTTTGGAAATCTGCTCAACGGTCACAGTTTCCCAATGTGGGTTCTCAAACAAACTGATCGCCGCTTTGAGAATTTCCTGCTCCCTCTTAGCAAACTCAACCTGCTTTCGACTTAAGCCTTCACTTCCTTCCGACATTACACTCTCACAAACTTCAATTACGAATTAATTCAATCAGCCAGCTAGGTGACCGATAGTCATTAAGTCTAGTTCTAAATTCACAGCTATTCTAGTTTTTCTTAAGATCCACAATCATCTGTTTCATGCTTAAGATTTCAGCTTGAAGGTCACTAATAGTTGGCTCATCCTTTTTACTTTCTTGCCGCGCTTTAGCATGCTCTTCTTCCATCACATTAACGACAATACCAATTACCATATTGAGAAATGCAAAGGCTGTAAAAAAGATAAACGATAAGTAGTATATCCAGCTGAAGGGGTACACCTCCATCGTTTCATATTGAACATCAGTCCAATCTTCAAAGGTCATCACCCTAAACAAGGTCAGCATGGAAATAGCAATATTTCCCCATAAGTCAGGATTAATTGTTTGGAATAAAAAGCTTCCGACAGCAGCATAGATATAAAAGATGATAAACATCAAAAGCATGACATAGCCCAGCTGTGGCAAGGCCTTGATTAAAGAGTTAATCAAGATGCGCAACTCAGGAATCACCGATATCATCCTCAAAACTCTGAACACTCTGACCAAACGAGCCAACAATGCCATTTCAGAGTCGTCAATTGGTATCAGACTTATTACCACCACCAGCGTATCAAATACGTTCCAACCGCTTTTAAAGAAGTGCCGCTTATTTGGCTCAGCAACAAAACGAATAACGATTTCAACCAGAAAGAACAGGGTGATAAACAGATCCAGCATTTTGGTGAATGCTATGGCCTGCACAGGCAAATCGTAGGTTTTTGCGCCAATTTCCAAGGCGGAAATAATAATGATAAAAATAACAAAGAGCTCAAAAGCCCGATTGTTCTTGAGTTGGTAAAAAAGAGACTGTAGCGAAGAATAATTCATTAACTGCGTAAACTATAAAAAACT
>NZ_LWGA01000796.1:0-5359 GCF_001635235.1 Oleiphilus sp. HI0117
ACATACATAAAACGTAAGAGGCGTAATAAGTATAAACTCTTTCTCCAGCAGAGATGCCAATTACCATGTTGTAGACAAAAGCAAGAATCATCAGTCCAAAACACAAGCCATACACAAGATTTCTACTAGCAAGAAGAGAAAGTTGTGAGTCGTGGTCTCGGATGTTTATGCTGAAATTTAAGACTTGTGAACTCTTGATTTTAAGGAAGGCTAGGCGATGTTCGCGCGGTTTTTCGATAACGAAGGTAAGAAAGGTGGCTGGGAAACTGGCATTGTCACTAGCGTGCCTACCAGCAGCGTGCTTCCAGGTCCAGAGACCGTTTTCATAGATTGCCAATTCGCCATCTAATCCGACATTGGGTGCAAGCTCAATCCAAATTCGATCCGAATCGACAATTCGGGGAAGTTCAATTTTAACCCACATCGTCGCACCGTCAGATGCTTTCCAGTAATCCTCTTCTAAGGCATTTAATTTTGTATAGCCATTCGGGAGAGGTGTCCAGGTGTTATTTGGCGTACCAACGATATCTTCGAGAGAGGCGGAGCTGTTACTATCGAATAGCTGCCAGTAGCGAATGTTTTCTTGCTGCATAAGCTCAGCGTTAGCAAGAAAAGGTGCAGAGGCAAAGAGAATAAGAAGTAAATAGCTTAGGTAATGCATTGGCTTTATGGATGCATGGTTTAACTGGTTTTCCAGTCGATAATATTAAGTTCGCAAGGACACTCATCTTACCACCTTTCAAGAGCTTCGCGTAGCATGTAGAGCCTAAAATAGACTACAAATACATCAGATTTGATAAAGAGTTTGAGAAAAGAGAGATAAAAGTTGGACAGAATGTCGATTGGCTGCTACCACTTTAAATTATATAGCGAATTTTGATGTGCTAAATATTAGTAAGTTTAGGTTTTCATGGGATTTTTTTGCACAGAGGGTTTTATGGATAAAAATGAATATTTGGTCGCTAGGGTTGGTCATATCAGATTGGCGGTTTATTGTCGCGATGTTGAGAATGTTTTTTCTGGAAACTACAGCTTGGTAAAGCTGTTTTATCAGGGCGACTTTTTTCGGGGCATGACTACTATAAATGGACAGATCATGCAGGTTCTTGATTTGCGTCGTCGTATTGGGATGGAGCAGTGTCTTAAGGGAGAACAGTTAACATTGGTTAGCTTTAATACCGGGGGCTCAAACAGTATCGCTGTAGTAGTTGACGAAATTTTAGGAATGCAAAGAATTGAGTCTGACTCAATTATAACAAATGAAAAATACTTCGATAGCCGTGCCAATAATATTGGCTTGTTGTTTCCAACTGTCGCTTTAATGCCGAGCAAGTGTGGTGTTAGTAAAGAGTTGATACACATCCTCGACTCAACGTACCTTGATAAGACGGAACCCATTATTGAAGAGGCTGGAGAGCTCGAGCTTTTTTAAGGATTTTACCTTTTGCAAATGGAAAAGCTGGTGTTTGCTGCTAATGTTATATGCAACCTTCCATTTAATTTGACGATAAAGTAAAACAAAAAACATGCGACAAAGTGACCTGATTGACATCTTGCTGGTTTCATCCGATTTTATTTTTTTAAGTACCGATAAACACGGTAAGATTACTACTGTTACCCCTGCGTGTAGAGATGTTATCAAAAAGCAAGAGGGTGAGGTTGAAGGTAAGATGCTCGACGAAATTGTACCTGAGCTGGCATTTTACCCCCAAGCTGAGTTTGAAATTGTTCAACCTCGGGGCGGCCTCGAATTAATGCTTGATGATGAAGACTGTGATCAGGGTTGTGAATATATGGAGTTTCTTGCATCCCAAACGCAAGACGATGGCCGCTTCGAAATAGAGACAACGATTGAAGGTCAGCAAGCTTGGTTGTCGATGGTGACAAACAAAGTGCTTGTTGATGACGAAATCATTTTTACCGTGATGATCCGGGATATTACTCGACGAAAGCTTGATGAAAAGGAGATCCTAGATCTCAATCAAAACCTCGAAGCTCGCGTAGAATCGAGAACGGAACAAATTAAAAATGTAGTGATGTCATGTAGTAGTGAACTTAGTCAGGTTAACGAAACCTACCAGGCCATGAAAGAACAGCAAATGGGCATAATGGAAAATGTTGAAAAAGCAGTTCTTGAAGGTGCTGAAGGCTTGAGTGAGGTCCAGCAAGGACAGATCCGTGAAGCGATTAGTGGTGAGCTTGTTAAGTGTATGAACCTCTACTCTGAAGATCAGATTACCGATCAGAAGTTTATGTTGACGATGATGTCATTAAATGAACTCTTTGGTAGTTTATCTCCCGAGGATCAAAACTTACGCCCCGACCAGTTATCTGGAACTAACCAAGATGAAGTTGATGACCTACTAAGTTCCTTGGGTATTTAGTCGCAATACCCTCTTATCTTTCTGATAAAGGGGGAGCTCTTCTTGCTTCCCCTAAGTTCTTGACTCTTGCCATATTTTTTGACAGATTGACCTTATCCGGACCAGTCTGAGCTCTCATGTCTCCCAACTTAAGTATTCCTATAGCGCTTGTCGATGCTTTCTTTTTTGCTGCTAAGCGAAGAAATATTAATTTGCACTCGATTTTTGCGAGTGTTGATCTCGATTATGACAAGTTTCAGTTGGATATGGGAAAAGACCCATTACAGCGTATTGATTTGAACTATGTAGACCCTTTGCTCCACTCACTTTGGTCTGAGTTGGGCGATGAAGCAAGTGGCTTCGTCGAAAAGCCACTTAAAATCGGCACGTTTAGCATGATGTGCCACGCTATAATTACTGCAACTAGCTTGCGGCATGCCTTGCTTAGAGCGAGTAAGTTTATAGGTCTGTTTGGCGATGAACTATCGATTAACTTGCTTGAACTAGAAGGCGAAGCGCATCTGGAAATCAAGTTTTCGAATGACTTGGGCTTTGATGAGGTATTTCTAATTACTTCGCTCTATATAATCTGGATTCGTCTGTCGTGTTGGTTGATTGAAAGGCCGATACTACTTGAGCGAATTGAGTTTACTTTCGCAAGGCCTCTATTCCATGAAGAGTACAAGTTAATGTTTCCTTGCCGAGTTGCTTTCTCTCAGGGGCAAAACCGGGTTGTGTTCAACAGCAAGTATTTAGATCTACCGGTTGTTCAGAATGATAGTACCTTAGCGCCATTTTTGAAAAATGCGCCGGCATCGCTACTAAAACAATTTCGTTCAGATGACAGTGTTACTGCGCAGATAAAAAGAATTCTATTGAGTCGTATGGGTGGCAGCTTGGAGATCGAGAATCTTAGCTTTGATCTTGTAGCCAGTGAGTTACATTTAACTACCCACACCGCTCGGCGACGCCTTAAAGATGAGGGTAGTTCATTTAAAGAAATAAAAGACAGTATTCGTCGGGATCAGGCTTTGGTGTTGCTGGCCAAGGCAAACCTGAGTATTAATGACGTTGCTTTGCAGCTCGGCTTTTCAGAAGCAGCAGCATTCAATCGCGCCTTCAAAAAGTGGACAGGGCAAACGCCTGGCGCCTGCCGTGAGCAGCATCGATAGCTGGCTTTCTGGGCTAAGTTTGTCTGGCTGTGCTACTGCGGGTAGAACGGTGGCAAAGAAGCATTGTCTTTGCCTTTCAGGCCGGGTGCTGTTTTAGTGTATTTTTTTAATGCTTCAAGTAAGGCTTGCTGGTCATAGGTCTGAGTTGCATTTTTACTGTAACGATCGTTCTCGAATGCTAATAGTTCGGCAGCAAGCGACTCATCTAAAGCTTTCAGCGAACGCAAGGTAATGGGGGCTGACTTAACGGTGTTTTGTTTTCGCTGGCTCTCGATCCAAGCTAGTACAAGCTTCGGTATGTCACTCGACCCCTTTCTAATTGCTTCAATTAATTGTTTGTAGCTGAGTTCTGAAGTAGTAGAGTCGGGAGCTTGTATCGAGATTAGTTTATTTAAGTCTTGCTTTACTTGCTTCAGTCGTAGAAGTAGGAACAAACTCGTTAGAAGCCAACCAAAGGCGAGTAGTGCGATTATCGCTAGCAAGGCATGCTGATTGCTCTCATTGTGCTTAGGCTCTGTATTTTTAGCTGTGCTTTCTATCTCGGACTCTTGGTTGGGTGTTGCTTTTCCATCATCAGTTAAGTCGATGCTGGAGGGCTGCTCATTCTTTTGAGTTTGGTTTACAGCGCCCGGTTTGATGATGATTGTTCGCTCCGGGAGTGTAGCAATACGCTCAACATCGTTGACTGTATCCCACCAAGGTATGCGTATTTCCGGTAGCGTAATTTCGCCTTGTTTGATGGCAATATATGTTGTTGCGTCCTTTCGTATGGCATATGAGCCGCCTTCGTGAGCTTGTGATTCAACAGACGGTTTATCGGGGTATGACTTAACCCGTTCATTTGATACCGCGGGTATTGGGGGAAGGGCTGACCCAAGTAAACCTAAAGCAGAGGTGGTGATTTCATGCGTAAATGCATCACCGATTGATAGTTCGAGCTGCTCATCTTGCCATTTTTCACTTAAATGCAGGCTCTTTGCTGGTAACCAGTGTTGACCAGTAAAATTGGGGTTCGGCTGTGCTATATTCACTTGAACAGCATCCGATATTTCCGAGACACGTATGCGTCTACGTTGATAGCTGTCGATAAGCACACCGTTGAAGGCTAAACCATCGATATAGAGAGCACCACTTTTTTGAGGATAGATTAGGTACTTTCGTTCAATGACCTCATAGCGTTGGTTATAAGCCATACGATAGTATTTATTTTCCTCGCCAAAAGGTTCAATGATGGCATTGCTTGTGGCGGGCTCACTTAAATTTCCGCTACTAAGCCTTCCTAAGGAAAATAAGCGAACGGTATATTGGATTTGTTCCTGAACGTAAACATCTGATTTGTCTGTTTCAACTTCAATAAAAACAGGGGGAGGGTTGTCCGCGTCGATGGGTGCTTTACCCTCCACAACCTCTATAACAATAGCTTCAGATTTGGCTCCTTGTAGTATTGCCTGAGGAATAGTTAGTGTACCGGCCTGCTTTGGGCTAAGCGTATAGTTCCATGTAACTTCGGTTGTTGTATCGCCATTAATGGAGCGCATACTATAATTCTGCTGGCGATCAAGGATCTCAAAGCTATCTTCAAGCCCTTTAATTGTTGGCGCTTCAATCTGGTTTCGCCCAAAGCTCATTAAGCCGCCCAGGCTAAAGTCGATATCCACATTCCCCTGAAGCTTAAGGTTGAAGCTCTCATTGAGATATACTTTATTCCTGTCAACACTGGCACTAAGGGATGTGTTGGCAAGGCTAAGCTGACTAAGTAGGCAAAGTGTTAGTAAGCTAAGCAGCTTACTAAGCATATTGTGATGTTTGTGTGGATAGCCTTTA
>NZ_LWGA01000797.1:0-11061 GCF_001635235.1 Oleiphilus sp. HI0117
AAGCTTAGGGTAGGAGTGGATTACTCATACCCTAGCCCTGTCTATTGGGTTATGGGTATGCATTCTCTACTGCAGACATTGCAGCGTCGACATCGCAGCTATGTCCAAGTTCGTTAAGCACCGCGCCTAAAGAGCTAACGCAGTAATCAACGTTTTTACGATTACAGCCATTGCCCATTAAGCCGATTCGCCATGCTTTGCCAGCAAACTTACCTAGCCCTGCACCAAGTTCCAAGTCGTACTGGTTAAGTAGTGTTGATCTAACAGTCGCATCATCAATACCTTCTGGAATCTTCACTGCATTAAGTTGAGATAGGCGAATATCTTTAGGCACTAGCATTTCAATGCCGAGCGCTTCTAGACCAGCAACCAGTGCCTTATGGTGCAGCTCATGACGTTCCCAAGCGCTTTCCAAACCTTCTTCTTTAAGAATTAATAGCGATTCGTGTAGTGCATACAAACTGTTAACTGGCGCAGTATGGTGATAAGTACGCTTAGCACCTTCACCCCAATAGTCCATGACCAGGTTTAGATCGAGGAACCAGCTGTAGTTCTTAGAGCTTTTGGCTTTGATCTTTTCAATTGCTTTAGTGCTAAAACTGACCGGAGAGAGACCTGGGATACAAGATAAGCACTTTTGAGTGCCTGAATAAATTGCGTCTATGCCCCAGTCATCAACTTGAACATCAGAACCGCCTAAAGAGGTGACGGCATCAACGATTGAAAGACAGTTATGTTGTTGAGCTATTGCACATAAGGCTTTTGCATCAGAGCGAACACCGGTAGAGGTTTCAGCGTGAACAAAAGCGATCATTGAAATATCAGGATTTTCTGAAAGCTTCTGGTCTACTACTTCTGGCTCAACAGCTTCGCCCCACTCAAATTCGATGGCTTCAACCTGAGCACCTGCGCGAGTCGCGACTTCTTTCATGCGCATGCCAAATACGCCGTTAATGCAGACAAGAATTTTGTCACCCGGCTCAACCATATTCATAAAGCAGGTTTCCATACCAGATGAACCTGGTGCAGATACCGGAATCGTAAGTTCGTTTTTGGTTTGGAAAACGTACTGAAGAAGAGATTTTATCTCATTCATTAGCGATACAAAGCTAGGGTCCATATGACCGATGGTTTGCTGAGATAGTGCTTTAAGTACTCTTTCGGAAACATCTGACGGGCCAGGGCCCATTAAGATGCGGTTTGGAGCGTGAAATGATTGCATAGTTCGGGTGCTGCCTGTGTTACTGGTTAGTTCTGTATTATTTTATTAAAAATATGAAGATGCCAGTATAGACGCGAGAGTATGACAGGGCGATGTTTATGCAGCTAAAAAAGAAAAAATGTACAAACAATCACATTATCTGTGACTGGATGTACATTTTTTGCAGTGCTGTTTAGGTCAATAGAGCGGAAATTAGACTAGCGAGCGCGCTTCAAGCTGTTCTTGGTGAAGTCACTATCACTTAGCCCGGTAGAAAACTGAAAATTGCTCCAGATTAAGTCAGTGCTTTTACCTGTCTGGTGATTCTGCATCTTCATCACATTCGGGCGCCAGTATTGGTCAAGATATTGATTGTAATCACTAGAGTTGAGGGTCTTTAGTAGCGCTTTTTTACGGTCATAAAATTCAATTTTATGGACGCGGTATTCACTCTGGTCGATCCAGGCAATTTGGCTTGTGTAGCCAGAGTTTTTATCTGTTGGGAAGCGTTTAACAACAAAGCAGGTTTCTGTGCCACACGCTTCGTCTTTTAAGTACTCATAGCTATACTTTTCAACTTCTTGTGAGCTTAAGTCTTCGAAGGCAAACTCACTTCCCATGAATGGGCCAGACTTGTTTTTAGACGCGATTCGCTTAACACGCTTTAGTGCTGGTAGGGATAACCACTGATCATCCGCATCAACTTTGTGCGAGAACGTCAGTAAAGCAGTACCACGAACAGTTTTAGGCTCATCAAATATGGTTAAGCCTTTGTCACCATCATTTTCGACTTCGAGGGATTTTACGCGCAAAACACGAACACTTTCTTCACCACGTTTGTTGCGTAAGGTCATCGTCATGTCAGCAGTAGAGTCCTTCCAACCAGTGTTTCGCTTATCAGATTCAATGGCGATAGCTAAACCTTTTTCTTGAGGTGTTTCTGCAAAGGTGTTGCCTGAGAGGCTCAAGGCAGTAAAGCAGGATAATATCGCGATGGATTTCTTTACACCGCGAGCAGAAAGGTTAGATAGCATGGATATTGTCCTCGGTCTTGTTATCTTGTTAGTTGGCACTGCAGCAGCATCATTGAGAAACTATATGATGATGCTAGAAGCTAGCGCCTATTAGATACGAAAATGTCGATTAGTTAAACTGAAATCCCTTACTTCGTTTGGAACGGTACTTTCCATGAGTAGAAAGTAGCACTATCAGTTTGTTGAGTTACCTTTTTAGGTGACTTAGCCATTTAAGGGTGCTCTTTGATCTAGGATACCTTGATCATCGATTGTTAAATCTTGCTTAGCTTTTTTACGTTTACTTCCAACCAAAAACAGTAAAAGCGGTGGAAGGAAGAAAAAATCAACAAGTAAAGCGACAACGATGGTTACGGCCGTCATCAGTCCCATATCGGAGTTCATAGAGAAGTCGGATATAGCTAATACAGCAAAGTTCGCAAATAGAATAAATGTGGTGACCAACAGCGCAACGCCAACTGTACTAAAGGCATAGCGAATCGCATCCTCGGTAGATAGCTGATTCTCTCGCTTGGCACGTAAAAATTTACTTAAAAAGTGAACGGTGTAGTCGACGACGATCCCCAAGGTCATTCCGAATACAACAGATAGTCCAATACCGATTTGTGCAACGGTCATTCCCCAAACACCAAAAGCAACTAAGGCCGGAAGGAGATTGGGAAGTAGGCTAACAAAGCCGTAATATGCAGAGCGTAAACTGAAAGCCAACACAACAGAGATAATGATTAAAGCGATAAATGTACCTTGTAGCATGGAGCGAATGTTATTCTGACCAATATGAGCGAACATGATATCGCTACTTATCCCGTGGGAAAATTTAAGGCTAGGAATATTTTCGGAAAACCAGCTCTGAGCACGTTCTTCCAAAGCGAGAAGCTCCGAAGTAGATGTTTTCGCTAGATAGCCTGTTAAACGAGTCTTGGCTTTGTTGATGTCCACTTGATTGTTCAAGTCGAGTCCGTAAGGGAGTGACATTTCATAAAGTAATAAATACTGTGAGGCGAGCTCTGCATTATCAGGGAGTTTATATGCGCTAGGGTCATCACCATGCATATTTTTGTTCAGACGCTTCATGACATCAGTAAAGGTCGAGACGTGTTGAACTTCTGGTTGAAGCTTTAACCAGTTTGCTGCCTTTTCAAGGTTTGCCAAATACTCAGGCTCGTTGATTCCACCTTCTTCCTCGGCTTCAACAATAAAGGATATGTAGCCTAAGCCGGTGAGCCTTTCTCTGGTAAAATCAGCTGCCTGTCTTTGTCTCATTGGCTCGTCAAAATACTCGACCCATACGTCATTCAATTCGTTTTGAGGTAAGAAAGAAATGCTGCCAGCCATAATAACCATTGTGCCAATGAGTAGACGTTTAGAGTGTTTGATGACCCAGTTTGATAGCGTAACTGTCCAGCCGCCTTCTTTATGCTCGCGTGATTGAACTCGGAATGGCAGAAGCATAATGAGTGCAGGCAGTAGCAATACAGAGAATCCCCATGCACCAATTACGCCTAAGGCGACAATATTTCCTAAGTCCCGGAAGGGAGGGGAGTCGCTAAAGTTCAGAGACAAGAAACCAATTACGGTTGTGACACTGGTTAAAAAAACGGGTTGCTGATTGATACGTAAGCTTTCGATAACAGCCTGAGCCTTGGTTTTCCCTGACTGCATTTGCTGGAAGAAAGATGCCAGGATATGAATCGAATCGGCGATTGCTAGTGTCAGAATCATTGTTGGTGCATTGGCGGATGCGGTGGTGATATCCATACCCAGCCACGCAGAGATACCAAGCGCGAATAGGATTGAAGTAATAATGACAACTATGATGGAAAAGCTACCTGAGAAGACCGTAATGATGCTCCGGCTTGCAGCAAACATGTAGATCGCAATGCAGGTGATGGCGATCAAAAATGCTAAGGGGACGATATGCGATAAGTCATACATCGCCGCATCTTTGAAGGCATTGTCAAAGATGATTTGTCCGGTCACATATACAGTCAGGTCGGGATACTTTTGATTTAAATGAGCTTGAATCTCGTAGGCTGCAGCGGCTACTTCGGGTGTTTCTTTACTAGGATCCAGCCCAGGCATTTCCATAGAAACGTTGACGCCGGTAACATCGGCGTTAGCGGCGATGAGGCGCCCGGCAATTGAGGGCTCATTGAGTGCGACACTCTTTGCGTACGCAATTTCACTGCTCGATAAATTGCTTGCATCTGTAACCAGGTTGTCTACCAAAAGGTCATCGTCTTCTGCAATAGTGTGTTGGTAATTGGTAATAGAGTCCACGCGTATTGAGTAGGGAAGTTGCCAAGACATTTCGGTAAGCTCTTCAATGATGCTTAAAGTCTCTCGAGTAAATATATGGCCATCTTGGGGGGCGAGGACAAACATGACGTTGTCACTTTTTGTAAAGGTTGCCTGTAAATCTTCGAAGGCTTTTAGGTGGGGATTATCATCACTAAAATAAATCCGGTAGTCGGAGCTAAATTTTGTTTGCGGTAAACCTGTGGCGGCAAGAAATACCACAAGCAATGAGGCGAATACCACCAGTAAGCGAAACTTAACAAGAAAATGGCTTATGCGTTCAATCATAGCGTAACCTACCTAATGTTTCTATTGCCGCAGAATGCCTGTAGCGAGCATGATAACTATACTTAAAGGTTGTGACCGGCGGTCATGAATTTAGAATACTACGCTTTGAACAGTGTGAATACAATGAATAAAGATATTTGAAGCTAAGAATAACTTTTCTAAATATGGAAAAGTAATAATGCTAATGGCTTAATAATGGGATAATTGCTGTGACGGAAAATCTTCTTATAGGTCTTATAGTATTGGCTTGAGAAAAATAAGTTTCGATCCTTGAAACTTTAATAGTGGTCACTAAGTGCGAGGGCTAGCGACTAACAGAAAACGAGTAGAAAACTTTATATGTTGCGTACAAAGGTGATTATCTGGAACGTAGTACTATTCCATGGCTATTTCCTTTTGCAGACGCCCCCTCAAGCGAGTCAAACTCTTCATTTGATAGGGAGTTTGTCCAGGCAATTACTGCGTGGCAGGTGCCTGCTTCAAGCGCGCGTTTGCTTAATTCTATCGCCGATATAGATTCAGATGAGCGAAGAATCATAATTTCTTCCATTGCAAGCCCCTGGTGTTGTTCTTGCCACTTTTTGAGCAGTTGAATAGGCGGGTCAATCCAGGCAAGCCAGCGTTGTTCCTGATTTAACTGGCTCAGCATAGGAAGAACCATTTGAATGCAGTCAGCCTTATCTTTAGCGATGATAATTTCCGTGACATTTGCTGCGACATGCTCAGTCTGCTCGTTGCTTAGAGAGGCGCCAGAAGTTGAAGAACTTAAAGGTTGAGCAGGGTAAGTTAGCTGTACCGGGCTTTGGCCAAATTGGTTAATAGTATTTAGGTCGTCAAGATAGTCTGACTCATAAATAGATAGCTGCTTCATTGGATACCCTCCTTACGGATAACGCCTACGCCCAGACCTTCAATTACTACATCTTGTTCTCTCAGGTCGATCACGATGGGATCAAACTCTTCATTCTCGGCAATAAGCTCAACGATGTGTTTGTTTTTATTGAGACGTTTAACCGTTACTTCTTCGCCCACTCTGGCAACGACTATTTGCCCATTTCGAGCTGTTTCGGTTTTATGGACTGCAAGCAAATCTCCGTCGAGTATGCCGATATCCTTCATGCTTTCACCTCTTACGCGTAATAAGTAGTCAGCAGAAGGAGAGAAAAACTCTGGCGCAAGTGTGCAGTAGTCTTCGATATTTTCCTCACCTAAAATCGGGTTACCAGCAGCGACTTGACCAACAATCGGTAAACCCTCGGGAATATCGCTTTGCGGTAAGCGGATGCCACGGCTGGCTCCGGGGACAATCTCAATCGCGCCTTTCTTGGCTAGTGCCTTAATATGGTCTTCTGCTGCATTGGCAGAGCGAAAGCCAAGTGCCAAAGCTATTTCCGCACGAGTAGGTGGGTAACCTGTTTCATCAATATTTTGTTTGATGAGTTGCAATACTTCGCTTTGTCTCTTGGTGAGCTTTAGCATGCCGTGTAGTCCGTTAGGTTGAGTTAATGTTTATCTGTGTGAATAACCAGTACCTGTAAATGTATACAGTAAAATGTATTTTGTAAATGTTTTGGAAAGAACTTTTCCATATATTTTATTGAAAGCCATTTTTTACCCATGCATGATGTAGCGAAATTGCACAGTAAAAGGCGGGCGAAAACTTGAATCTATCGACAAATAAAATAAATACCATCTTCCACAAAACTTCTACTTTGCTTCTTACGAGTGCTTTAATGCTTAGTAGTGGCAATGCCCTCGCGAGTGTTGAAGGTGAGTTAGGTTTTCAAGCGCGTACCTTTGTGGAAGAGGGGCTTGCCGATCAGAGTCAATTTCAAAGCTCCCTAAGCGGGCAGATAGAATTCGATACATCATTAGGGCAAGGAGACTTTGTTGCCAAGGTGTTTGGTCGTTACGACTTTGAGGATGATGAGCGCACTCATTTTGACTTACGCGAAGCGCTCTGGACCTACTATGGCGATTCCTGGGAGTTGCAAGCGGGTGTCGGTAAGGTGTTTTGGGGTGTCACAGAATCTATGCATCTCGTTGATATCGTTAATCAAAGCGACAGTGTTGAAAACCCCGATGGCGAAGACAAGCTCGGTCAGGCGATGCTTAAGTTTTCATTAGAGCGAGACTGGGGAACGATTGACCTTTTCTGGTTACCGTACTTTCGCGAAAGAACCTTCGTTGGCGAAGATGGTCGCTTATCTGCAAGCCCTTTGCCGGTAAGTAATGATGAAGCAAGCTATGCATCGGGTGCACAAGAATGGCATAGTGACTTTGCTGTCCGTTATTCACATTATGTCGGTGAATTAGAGTTTGCTTTATCTCATTTTTCCGGCACGAGTCGTGAAGCCAGTTTCCGCCCGAATGCTACGTTTTCTGAGTTAGTTCCTCATTATCATCTTATCGATCAGACTGGTATTGAACTTCAATATATTTATGACTCTTGGCTATTAAAGTTTGAAGGTATCACCAATTCCGGCTTTGGTGATGCTCTTGGTAGAAAAGGTCGATATAGCGCCGCAGTATTTGGCTTTGAATATACCCAAGTGGGTATTTTCGAAAGCTCTGCTGATCTGGGGTGGGTGTTGGAATATATGTTTGATGACCGTAAAGAGCACGCAACTCACGCTTTTGAACGAGATATTTTTGCCGGTTGGCGTTATGCCTTTAATGATGAAGACTCCTCTGAAATCCTAACGGGCGTCATTTTTGATCCACGTACTGAGGAATTGATGTTTTCATTCGAGGCGAACAAGCGACTGGCGAGCGATCTTAAGTTGAATATTGAAGCGCGCGTGTTTCACGGTGCCGAAAGTGACGACCAATTGAAAACTTACGGTCTAAGAGATGAAGACTATTTAGAGCTGGAGTTAGTGAAGTACTTCTAAAAGTATGGCTTTTATGCCTGATTTAAATTTATTTATGTTTTTTTGTTGGTAAAACTCGCTATATTGCTGTGATGACATACACTTTTGTTAAGTACTGTGTGAATTGTAATTGAATGTTGAGAAAGGCCATGTCTACATATACTTCATCCCCGAATTCTAGCGTTGAAGGCGGGAGCCGCATAGAGACAACCAATTTTGTGATCGATGCAAAGCACGATATCTTGACGATCGATATGCTTGGAACATGGAATGAGGGGAATACCTTAGACTATGTCGCTAGTTATAAACGTTTGGTTCACCGCTATTTTACCCGAGAGTGGGCTTGTGTGATCAACTTAAAGGGCATGGATATGCTTCTATCCGAGTCGTTTCAAATCGAAACACTAAAGGCGCTTAATGCTTGGTCTTATATTAAAGGAATGAAGGCTATTGCTGTTGTATTTAGTAGCAATAACCGAAGTCACTTGCTCTATCAGTTCGAAGAAATATTCAAGGTTAAGCACCCCTATGCAACGTCGGTATGCTTGAGTGAATTTGAAGCTTCTCAATGGCTTGATTCTCAGGGGTTTAAGATGAAAACCTTGAATTCGTCACCAAAACTAACAAGCATTGCTGTATAATCTCCGCGTTCATTGTCTAACAATTCTAGTTGCTTTCGCGGGTGATTTATTTTGATAAAAGTCTTAGTCGTTGATGATCATGATCTGATTCGTGCAGGTATTGCGCGTATGTTGCTTGATGACGGTGCGATTGAGGTAGTCGGTGAAGCATCTTCTGGTGAAGATGCTTTAAGCAAAGCGCGCGAACATTCCCCTGACGTTGTCTTGATGGACCTCAAAATGCCCGGCATTGGTGGGCTAGAGGCAACACGAAGGCTAAAGCGTCAAAATGAGCAAACAAAAGTCGTAGTTGTAACAGCTTGTATTGATGATCCTTACCCAAGCCACGTTTTAGAATCGGGTGCTTCGGCATATGTTTCGAAGAACAGCCATATTTCTGAGATGATCAAGGCAATCAAGCAAGTTCATAGCGGCGAGCGTTATATTAGCCCTGATATTGCACAGGCTATGGCCTTAGGTAAAGCGAACTCGTCTCCTTTTGACAGTTTGTCTGAGCGAGAACTGCAGATTGCCACGATGATTATGGATTGCCAGAAAGTTCAGAGCATATCAGACAAGCTTTGTCTGAGCCCAAAGACAGTAAATAGTTATCGCTATCGGATATTTGAAAAGCTGGATATCACCAGTGATGTTGAATTGACCTTGCTTGCTGTGCGAAATGGTTTGTTAGATGTCGACCGACCCAATTGATCTGCAAGAATCCTTCTCAGAATCTTCCTCATTTGACTCTAAAAGCTTTTTATCTGGATTGACTACAAGTCCGGGAGTCTACCGTATGTATGGTAGTGACGGAAGCATACTGTATGTTGGTAAGGCAAAGCATCTCAAAAAACGTGTTTCCAGTTATTTTGCTCGTCAGGGTTTGTCTCTTAAGACTCAATCGCTAGTCAGCAAAATCGCTAAAATAGAAGTCACGCTAACCCGTAGCGAGACAGAAGCGCTGATTCTAGAACAGAATCAGATAAAGACCCTTAAGCCCCCGTACAATATTCTCTTGCGAGATGATAAGTCTTACCCCTATATCTATTTGGCAAGCGATAAAGAATACCCTTCATTATCCATGAAAAGGGCGCGTAGCAAAGGGAAGGTTGGACGTTATTTCGGGCCCTTTCCAAGCTCTGGTTCAGTAAAAGAAAGCCTGAACATGCTTGAGAAAATCTTCAAGGTTCGCCAATGTCATGATAGCTATTACAACAACCGCTCTCGCCCTTGTCTTCAGTATCAGATAAAACGCTGCAAAGCTCCGTGTGTCGGTTTGGTTAGTCACGAAGAGTACCTGGAAGATGTTAAAAGTGTTGAGATGTTTCTGCAGGGAAAGAGTCCTGAATTAATCCGTAGGCTTATTTCGCAAATGGAGCAGGCTTCTATAGAGCTTAAGTTCGAAGAGGCCGCAGAGATAAGAGATCAGATTGAGCATCTTCGACATGTTCAGGAAAGCCAGTCTGCCGAGGGTGGGACGCAGAGCCTGGATGTAGTTGTACTCGTAGCAAAAGGCGGCTCGGTTGTAGCATCAATGCTTTATGTGCGTAACGGGCGAATTCTTGGCCATAAGAACTACTTCCCCAAGTTGTCTCTGGAGATGAGCAATAATGAAATGCTGTCGAGCTTTGTCGAGCAATATTATATTGGCCAGAATGAGTCTAGAGATATTCCGGGAGAGATTGTTCTAAACGAATCATTGAGTAATCAGGCATTGATTACCGAAGCCATCGAGCAGGTAGTTGGTAAGAAGGTGAAAATCTCTACCAAGGTGAAACAATTAAAGGCGCAATGGCTTAAGCTAGCGAGCACGAATGCAGAAAATGCCCTGCAAACGCACTTGGCTAATAAAGAAAACATGTTTCATAAGTTCGATGCTCTGGCGGAACTACTGCAGCTTGAGGATCGACCCAAACGCATGGAGTGCTTTGATATTAGCCACAGCTCAGGTGAAAAAACAGTGGGCTCCTGTGTTGTCTTTAATGAGGCGGGGCCAATGAAGTCGGACTATCGGACCTATAATATTGAAGGTATTACCGGAGGGGATGACTACGCTGCAATGCGTCAGACACTGGAAAGGCGCTACAAGGCATTGAAAGATAACCCCGATAAACGACCAGACCTGATTTTAATTGATGGTGGCAAAGGTCAACTAAATCTGGCACTTGAGGTCTTCGACAGGTTAAACTTGTCAGATCTTAATGTAATTGGCGTTGCCAAGGGTGTTACGCGTAAACCCGGCTTTGAAACATTGCTAATACCTGAAAAGGCTGGCCACTTAAAAACGATAGACTGTGCTTCTGATAATCCGGGGTTGCATTTAATTCAGCAAATACGGGACGAAGCCCACCGCTTTGCGATTACCGGGCACCGGAATCGTAGAGATAAGGCAAGGCGTCAATCAACGTTAGAGAATATTGAAGGGGTAGGGGCTAAGAGGCGAAAAGCGTTGCTGCAGTATTTTGGTAGCGTCTCGAATATCAAAAAGGCGTCGACCGAAGAAATAGCAAAAGTATCAGGAATTAGCACGAGTTTGGCAGAGCATATCTATTTGACGCTCCATAGCTCGTAAATAAAGTATTACTAAGGCAGCTAGAAGTTTTCATGAATTTACCAAATATCCTTACCGTTTCCAGAATTGTTCTTATTCCGGTTTTTGTCGTAGCGTATTACTTGCCGATAGAATCGAGTGCCATCTTAGCTGCAGCGTTATTTTTTATTGCAGGTTGTACGGATTATCTTGATGG
>NZ_LWGA01000798.1:0-14892 GCF_001635235.1 Oleiphilus sp. HI0117
CCTTACCTAGCTGTAGTACTTCTTCATAGCTGCTTCCACCCTCAACCAAGTCGAGCATAGACAAACGGTATATAATAATAAATTTTTCACCCACGGCTTCACGTGTACGACGCACGACTTCTACAGCCAAGCGCATACGGTTTTCGTATTCGCCACCCCATTGGTCATCACGCTTATTAGTACGCTTCGCTAAGAACTGGTTAATGAAATAACCTTCTGAGCCCATGATTTCAACGCCGTCATAACCACCTTTTTGAGCATTAACCGCTAACATTACGATATCACTGATCTGCTTTTCGATACCGGCTTCATCAAGTTCTTTTGGTGGAAAAGGGTTAATCGGTGCCTGAACAGCAGAAGGCGCAACCAAATTAGGGTTAAACGCATAGCGACCCGTATGTAGAATCTGCATACAGATCTTACCACCCGCTTCATGAACGGCATCAGTAATAGTTCGATGTGCTAGTGCGTCTTCTTCTGTCTTAATTGACTTGGTATGAGGATGCGTAGCACCTTCCTGGTTTGGACCAAAACCGCCCGTAACAATCAGGCCAACTCCACCGCGAGCGCGTTCTGCAAAGAAAGCAGCCATTCGTTCATGGCCATCTTTTTCTTCTTCCAAGCCTGTATGCATTGAACCCATCAAAACACGGTTTTTTAAAGTCGTGAAACCTAAGTCCAATGGCTTTAACATATTTGGATATAATTCTGCTGACATCTCTCTCTCCGCTGACGCTTTTAATTTTTTCTTAGGTTCATTCCACCCTCATCATTCCCACATACAAGGTGAATTGCCCTGCAAAATAGGGCCACCTGGTTGGAGCGGGAATCCATTTGTCTGAATGACCTAGCTTATATTCATCCTATGCAAATCTTTTCATAACGTCCTTATCATTTGTTAATGTGCTAAATTTTTTCTATCGCAATAATCTTTAGTACAAGTACGGCACACTGATAGACGTATTGATAAGAACATTAATAGAGGAGCATAGCACCGTGTCGAAATATTGCGCGCCAATCACTGATATGAAATTCCATATAAAGGGCAATTCTGCTATCGACAATGACGATGCGGGCTTAATTCTCGACCAGGCTGCAGAGTTTTCAGAGCAAGTCTGGGGCAGCGTCAATCAACATGGAGACCAAAATGGCTGTCGTTACAAGGATGGTAAAGTACTACTAGACCCTAAGATTCGCGACGCATTTAAAGCTTTTTCTGAAGCAGGGTGGATGGGAATCTCGATGCCAGAGGAGTGGGGTGGGCAAGCGCTACCTGAAGCACTTAGCTCAAAGGTATCGGAAATGTTGACCAGTACCAACCAATCTTTATGCATGTTCACAGCGCTCACCAGCTCTGCATGTAAAGCTCTGATTTCATTCGGTAATGATGAATTAAAACAAACCTACCTTCACAACATGGTATCAGGTAATTGGACGGGCACCATGTGCTTAACTGAATCTCATTGCGGTTCCGACCTAGGTGAAATTAAAAGTAGCGCAAAGATTAATGCTGACAACAGTTACGCGATATCAGGTACCAAAATCTTTATCTCTACAGGTGATCATGACGCTAGTGACAATATTATTCATTTAGTACTCGCTCGTATTAAGGGTGCACCTGAAGGTATTAAAGGCCTATCTTTATTTTTGGTGCCAAAAATTTTTCCAGACAATAATGAATATAACTCCCTTAGTTGTATTGGTATTGAAGAAAAAATGGGGATACACAGCAACCCTACCTGCACGATGGCCTTTGAAGAAGCAAAAGGCTTCCTGGTTGGCGAAGAGAATGGCGGTATTAAAGCCATGTTCAAAATGATGAATGAGATGCGTCTGGGAACCTCCTTACAAGGCGTGGGTATGAGTGAACAGTCTTTTCAGGCCTCGTATCAATATGCTGTCGAACGTGTTCAGGGCCAGTCCCTGGATAAAAAATTGCGCGGACAAACCACTGGTTTGATAGGTCACGCTGACGTGCGCAGGATGCTCCTCACTCAAAAAGCGTTTGCTGAGGGGGGTCGAGCATTTTGCCACTATTGTGCAGAGCTGCTTGATAGGGAAAAAGCCGGAAACGATGCCGAGGCCGCAAAACTACTAGGTTTACTTACGCCTATCGCCAAGGCATTTCTCACCGAAACCGGTCAAGAGTCTGCTTCTTTAGCTGTCCAGGTTTATGGCGGCCATGGTTATATTACCGAAACTGGCGTCGAGCAAATCTACCGTGATGGACGGATTTCTACGCTTTATGAGGGAACAACGGGGATTCAGTCTCTCGACTTGCTAGGAAGAAAGGTATTGGGCGACCAAGGCCAGGCACTGATGTTATTTACAAAACAGCTTCATGTGCTCTCCAAATCGATACTTAAACAAGACAGCGATACCGAGCTAATCCAGCTTGCTGAGCAAGTAAAAACTCTCAGTAAAGAATGGCCACAAATGATTCAAAACGTCGGTATGAAAGCTCTCCAAGATCACGGCGAAGTCGGCGCTGCTGCCTATGACTTTCTGATGTATTCAGGTTATGTAACCTTGGCTTATTTCTGGCTGGAAATGGCAGCTAAAGCCGAAGCCAAGCTTCAAGATAACGATACCACGACATTCTCAGAAAGCTTTTTGAAAGGCAAGATAAAGACCGCCAAGTTCTACTTTGCGCGTATCTTACCGCGGATTCAAGCACACCAGGCGGCGCTGCAATCCGGGGCTGAGAGTTTGTCATTACATGAAGAAGATGAGTGGTACTTTTAAGAACTTCAACGGGATTATTTTTTGTAGGCAGAGGGTTCCACCACTCTCTAAGAATCTGCCTATGGGAGCTGTTTCGAGCATCGCACTCATTTAGATACAAAAAAACCCGGAGCTTTTCAGCGCCGGGTTTTTAGTCTTAAGGAAGCTAATTTAAGCTTGCTTAGGACCTGCATCAACGATCGCATCAGATACGTCAAACTTCTTGAAGTTTTCAACAAACTGAGAGATCAAATCAGCTGCTTTTGCATCGTACGCTGCTGGATCTTCCCAAGTATTACGTGGGTTAAGCAACTTAGCATCAACACCTTCCAATGAAGTTGGAACGTCTAGATTCAAGGCTTCCAAGTGCTCTGTTTCAGCATCAGCCAAAGCGCCGCTCTGGATTGCGCTGATGATTGCACGAGTCACCGGAATGCTGAAACGTTGGCCTGTGCCGTAAGCACCGCCTGTCCAGCCCGTGTTAACCAAGTAAACCTTAGAACCGAACTCTTCCATACGCTTCATTAACAATTCAGCGTAAACGCCTGCTGGGCGTGGGAAGAAAGGTGCACCGAAACAGGTAGAGAACGTAGACTTCAACTTAGAGTCTGAACCCATCTCTGTAGAACCAACCAATGCCGTGTAACCACTTAAGAAGTGGTAAGCCGCACCTTCTTTAGACAACAATGATACTGGAGGTAGTACACCCGTCATATCACAAGTCAAAAATACGATAGCGTTTGGCTCGCCTGCTAAGTTTTCAGCAACACGTTTTTCAACGTGCTCTAGCGGGTAGGCACAACGACCGTTTTCAGTAATGCTTGTATCTGTGTAATCTGGTAGACGCTTATCATCAGAAAGCGCTACGTTTTCTACGATTGCACCGAACTTGATCGCATCCCAAATGATTGGCTCATTCTTTTGAGATAGATCAATAGTCTTCGCATAGCAGCCGCCTTCAATATTGAAGACAACGCCTTTGCCCCAACCGTGCTCGTCATCACCAATAAGGTAACGCGCAGGGTCAGCAGACAAGGTAGTTTTACCTGTACCTGACAAACCGAAGAACAATGTTGTTTCGCCGTCATCACCAACGTTTGCAGAACAATGCATTGGTAATACGTCTTTCTCTGGCAACAAGAAGTTCTGAACAGAGAACATTGCTTTCTTCATTTCACCCGCATAACGCATACCTGCAAGCAAAACGCGACGCTTGGCGAAGTTGATGATTACTGTACCGTCACTATTAGTACCGTCACGCTCAGGTACACACTCAAAGCTTGCAACGTTTAGGATTTCCCATTCTTGCTTATCGGCCTGGTTATATTGCTCAGGGCGGATAAACAGATTGCGACCAAACAGGTTCTGCCAAGCAGTTTCTGTTGCAACCTTAACAGGTAGATAGTGATCAGCATCTGCACCCACGTGAAGGTGAGAAAGATAGCTATCTCGCTCAGCCAAATACGCCTCGACTCGTTCCCACAAAGCATCGAACTTTTCAGGGTCGAATGGTCGGTTAATTGGACCCCAGCCGATTGCATCCGAAGTACTCGGCTCATCAACAATATAGCGGTCCATAGGAGAGCGTCCTGTTCTTTTGCCGGTGGTAACGACTAAAGAACCATTAGCAGCCAAGCTGCCTTCTTTGCGCTCAAGTGCGTGCTCTACCAATACGGCTGAGCTTAGATCAACATAAGTGTTACTCACTTCGACCTCACTTGGGTTAAGTTTGACTACGTTTTAGCTTTTTCTAAAACAGAGCCTGGAAAAATTTGGGGCGCCATTATGCCAAATTGTTGTACAAAAAACGACTAAATTTAGAAGCAAGTCATTTTTGTTCACTTTAAAACATGCAAAGGCGATAGATTTTCAGATTAGAACTTGCATAAGGCTTATATGTAATATTTTCACCTTATTCAAACAAATAAGCCTAATGGGGCTCGCCTAGATCGAATAAATTTTGTACATCTGTCCGATCAAAAGTGTAACGTGCAGCACAAAATTGACAATCTACTGTAATCTCGGCTTCATGCTCCAGTATATCCAGCGCTTCTTCTTTTCCTAAGCTTTGAATTGATGCCGCCGTGCGCTCTTTGGAACACGAACATTTAAACTGTACTGGCTCAGATTGATAAGTAATCACTTTTTCTTCGTGGAATAGTCGCACCAGCAAGGTTTCATTATCTGTGCTCACGAGTTCTTCTGAGGACAATGTCTTAGCCAGTTGGGTCACCCTGTCCCATGCATCCTGATCTTCAATTTCTCTATAGCCTGGTAGTTTTTGTAACATTAAGCCATAGCAACCTAGCTCATCAGCACCTAGTAACATATAGGTATCGAGCTGTTCAGACATTTCAAAGTACTGCTCTAAACACTCAGACAGTGTTTCACGCTCTAAGGGGACGATCCCCTGATAGCGGTTTCCTCGATCAGGGTCGATGGTAATCACTAACTGCGCATTGCCTAAATAATCTTTTAACGGCAGACCTTCTTCAATGTCACCTTGCCAATGCGCAACCCCTTTAAAGGTCTTCAGGTTCGTCGTTTCTGCCATCAACAAACTTAGCGCCCCTTCACCTCGCGCATGAATAGACAGACGACCATCAAACTTCAAGGTTCCGGTTAGCAGAACTGAGGCTGCGATCGTTTCACCCAGGAGCGCTTTAACTTCTGAAGGGTAAGACATGTTTTTGCTCGCCTGCTGGAAGCTCTCTCCTAAGCGTACCCACTCACCTCGAATTTGCAGCTCTTCAAAAAGGAACTTCTGGAAAGTATCTTGATCAATCATGTATATATCCTGTTACTTCGAGTCTTATCACATTAAAGATAGAGCTCATTCAGATTCTGAATTTATATTCTTAAAACGGTGAATGCGTCGGCGGTCGCGTTTATTTGGCCTTTTAAAAGGTGCGGGTAGGCCTGCCATTGCTTGCTTTCGTTCCGCCAGCGCCTCCTCTCTTTTTACAATACTTTCTTCTGTCTCACGATAGAGTTCTTGAGCCAAGCTCGCATTTTTTCTGCGATCACTTAAACCTTCAACAATAACGACCTTATCAAACCAACCCTGGCGAATGGTTAGTTCTGCACCGATATCAACTGTCTTACCAGGTTTACAGCGTTGTTGATTATAATGCACCTTACCACCATCAATTGCCTCTTTCGCCAAGCTTCTGGTCTTGAAGAAGCGAGCAGCCCAAAGCCACTTATCAATTCTTACTTTTGCGTCTGTACTCATTTACAACAAGTCTCTAAAGTCACGAACTAAGGGAAAATCTCCTTGCTCTCTGTCAGGCTTCTGGCTATCAGGCTGGGCAATTGAATATAAGTGCTTAATACCAAATTCTTTTGCAGCGGCAAGTACCGCCTCATTATCATCAAAGAAAGCTGTTTTTTCTTTATCAAAGGGCCTTGCCTTATGAAGTCGCTGCCAGAAGTCAGACTGTTCTTTAGCCAAGCCATAATCGTGAGAACAAATGATCTCGTCAAAGAAGTCAGCCAAGTCGGTTTGCTCAAGCTTGACACTAATACTACCTTGATGGGCATTGGTAAGGATGGCCATCTCTACAGGCATATTTTTGACGGCTCCCAGGAATTCCTTAACATGAGGTCGATACGCAATTTTATTACTTACTTCTTTCTTTAGTTCCACAATATCGACGTTGAGCGCATCAGACCAGAAATCGAGACAGTACCAGTTTAGGGAACCATGATGTGCTTCGTACATAGCATGAAGCGACTTCACTGCATCGTCATGACTAAGGCTCTTCAGCTCCGTATAACGCTTTGGCAAATATTCTAGCCAAAAGTAGTTATCGAAATGGAGGTCTAGTAGCGTACCGTCCATATCGAAGAAAACTGTTTCTATCTGATTCCAGTCGATCATGAAACTCTCTATACTGTCGTAAAACGGCTATTCTAGCGCTCGGAATCTGTTCACACAAACACTCCTCTAAGAGTTATTAGCCGAAGCCAACTATTTCAACACACTTTATATTGGATATTACAAACCCTCATGAATGAGCTAGTACAACTTTTACCAGATTTAAAGAAAATCGTTATCGATGCGGGCGAGGCTATTCTCGAAGTTTATAACTCCGATTCGCCAATCGAAGTTGAGAACAAGGCCGATGACTCTCCGGTTACCAAAGCTGACCACGCCGCTCATATGGTGATAGACCAAGGCTTAACAAGCTTAGCTCTAAACTACCCTGTTCTTTCTGAAGAAGGTGGTATGCCTCAGTTTTCTGAGCGCTCTTCATGGCAGCGTTATTGGCTGGTTGACCCTTTAGACGGTACTAAAGAATTTATTAATAAAAATGGCGAGTTTACCGTCAATATTGCTTTGATCGAAGACGGTGAAGCTATTCTGGGGCTTGTCTACGTTCCTGTTACACAAACACTGTATTACGGATTAAAAGGGCAAGGAGCCTGGAAAGAAGAAAAAGGTGCTAAGACTGAGCTTAAGGTGAGCGCAGTCAATACTCAGGACACACTGGCTGTTGTTGGTAGCAGGCGCCACGGAGCTGAAGCCTTGGATGAACTTCTTAAGCATGTCGCTGAGGTATTTGACGATATTAATTTAGTCAGCATGGGTAGTTCACTGAAAATCTGTGCCATTGCGGAAGGAACGGCTCATTGGTATCCGCGCTTAGCGCTCACAAGCGAGTGGGATACTGCTGCTGCACACGCCGTACTCAATGCTGCGGGCGGTGAAATCCTCGATATCGATCTAAAACCTCTCACTTACAACCAGAAAGCAGATATTTTAAATCCATTCTTTCACGCCTTAGGCGATCAGAGCTTTGACTGGAAAGCGCTTATTCAAAAGGCATCAAACTAAACTAGTTTGAATAGAAATAAAAAAGGCTGGTATCACACCAGCCTTTTTTATTTGAAAGAAGAAGTGAAGCTTATTCTTCTTCCTGGGAAACTATCGCGCTGACTTTACGACCGGTCATTGTACAACCTAAGCAGCGGATAAACGCTGTATTAAAAGGCCCAGCCACCAGTTCATCGAAGGACTCCTCAACATTACCACCTAAGGCAGAAAATGGTGAAGAAACGATAAAGATTGCTGCACCTAAGATAGTTGTCGCAATCATTACGGGTCTTACAAACAAGGCGTCGCCGGTCATCGCAACGGCTGAAGGCGTTTCTTCAATCGTGTTTGACCAGCCCGTCGCGGGTAGCGCCAACACAAGGCTGAACATAATAACTTTTAGGGCTTTGGTAAATTGGCTGTACATGAACTTGTCTCCTTGGGTGCCTTTCACATAGTGTTCAGTATCTGGTGTTTGCTTGAATAGCCTAAGCTTACTGAACAAATGCCTGAAATCTGTCATTGATTTCAGTATAGACACAATATCTCCACTGTCGAATCGGGCGAATAGATTATTTTTGACACTGTGAACAGTACACCGTTGCACGATTACCTTGCCTGATTTCCTTTAGCGCTTGTCCACACTCGACACAGGCTTCACCCCCTCGGCCATACACATTCAGCTCTTGCTTAAAGTATCCTGGCTTTCCATCACTTCCCACAAAGTCTTTTAGAGTTGTACCTCCTTGTTTGATGGACTTACGCAAGACCTCTTTGATGGTATCTGCAAGCAAGTTATAGCGCTTTAAAGAGATTTGAGAGGCTGAGCGAATAGGAGAGATGCCCGCTTTGAACAAAGCTTCGTTTGCATAAATATTGCCAACACCAACAACGAGCTTACTATTCATCAGGAACTGTTTAACCGCTTGTTTTCTCTTTTTGGCAGCTTGATGAAGATACGCTCCGTCGAACTCCTCATTTAGAGGTTCAAGCCCCAAAGAAGCAATTAAAGGATGCGCTTGCCAATTGGAAGACCATAGTATGCTGCCAAACCTTCGCGGATCGTTAAAGCGCAGTATTTTTCCACAGGAAAGGTGGAATTCAACATGATCATGTTTTATCCGTGGCGTCCTCTCGTCGACTATACGCAAACTCCCAGACATACCTAAATGCAGCAGTATACTTCCGTCAGGGACACAGATGATTATATACTTACCTCGCCTGAGAACATCACTAACCGGCTGGTTTGTCATTTCATAGAGTTCATTAGAAACAGGCCAACGCAAAGCTTGCTGATAGATCTTGATAGATAAGATTTTATGCCCCTTGATATAAGGCTCAATGCCCCGGCGAGAGGTTTCTACTTCTGGCAATTCAGGCAAACTTGGCTCCTCATAGATAGAACAAATCACGCATTTTGATACAAAGGAAAGGCAAGTGTCCAATTCCCCTAAGCTTCACAATCCCAAATCTTCTTTAAGCGATGAGGATGAAATCCTGTACTTAGGTGTTGATGCCGGAGGCACTTTTACCGACTTTGTCTTGCTCACTGAACAAGAAGTGCGTATTCATAAAGTACTATCAACCCCTTCAAACCCTGCTCAAGCAATCTTGCAGGGAATAGAAGAACTAGGTTTAAACTCAGCTGTCGATAATAAACAGCTTTGTATTATTCATGGAAGTACGGTAGCTACCAATGCAGCGCTTGAACGAAAAGGTGCTCGTACCGTCTATATCACCAATAATGGTTTTGGCGATATCCTGAGCATCGGCCGCCAAGCTCGCAAAGAACTCTATAACCTCAATGCCAAACCACCCATTCCTCCTGTTCCAAGCGAGCTTTGCTTAGAAATAGAAACCCGACGTGATTCCGAGGGAAAGTTAATAAGACCTTTATCTGATGACGATATTGAAGCCCTTAAGCAAAAAGTTAATGACTTAAAACCAGAAGCTATTGCGATAAATCTCTTATTTTCCTTTATCAATGATGATGAAGAGCTACGCATTCAAAAAGCCCTGGAAGGTGACTATTTCGTCTCGCGCTCATCTTTTGTTTTACCAAAATATAAAGAGTACGAACGTGGTATAGCAACCTGGTTAAATGCATCCCTTGGCCCAAAAGTAAAAAACTATATTGATCACTTGATCGAGCAACTAAACGGCTGCCCTGTCTCAATCATGCAATCTTCAGGGGGAACCATTGCTGCTGAACAAGCCGCTTTACGATCTGTAAATCTGCTTTTATCCGGCCCGGCTGGCGGATTAGCCGCCGTTCGTCATATCGGTGAACAGTGTCACTTACCCAAGATCATGAGTTTTGATATGGGCGGCACATCAACCGACGTCGCCTTAATGGATGGCAACTTTGAACTAAGCGATGAAGGTAGCATTAATGATTGGCCGGTCGCGATACCAATGTTAAAAATGGAAACCATCGGTGCTGGCGGCGGCTCTATTGCCTGGATAGACGAAGGAAATATGCTACACGTCGGCCCTCAATCTGCGGGTTCCGCACCTGGCCCAGTTTGTTACAACAAAGGCGGAACTCAAGTAACTGTGACCGATGCCAATCTAGTTCTAGGGCGCATACGTGCAGATGCTTTCTTAGGTGGCGGTATGTCTCTTGATATAGCCTCAGCAGAGAGCGCGCTAGACACGCTAGCCAGCAAACTACAAATGAGCAGGCTTCAATTGGCAGAAGGAATCATAGAACTTGCGGAACAACAAATGGTAAAAGCCCTTCATGCCATTTCTATTCAGAAAGGGCACAACCCTAATGACTTTACCTTATGTTGCTTTGGCGGCGCTGGGGGTCTGCATGTCTGTTCCTTAGCTGAAAAACTCAATATGAAAAGTGCCATAATTCCCCAGAATAGTGGTGTCCTCTCGGCCTACGGCATGCTCAAAGCTCAAAAACAACGGCAATTTACCAAGACACATATTATTCAGTTAGATGATATTTCCCATCACCAACTGGAACAGCTGTTTGAAGGTCTCGAGTCACAAGGAACGAAAGAACTAAAATTAGAACAAGTAGGCAGGCAAACTATCCGATCAGAACGCTCTTTGGATCTTCGTTACCAAGGCCAGAGCTTCACTCTGAATATCCCCTTTTCTGCAGATCAAACCCGCAATATTGCAGACTTATTTCATCACAGCCATCAACAACACTATGGGCACCAACTCACTAATACCGCGGTTGAGCTCGTGAATGTTTGCCTTAGTCTGACAATTGAAACTCAGCAAAGTAATGATGTTATATGTACTGAAGTGCAAAATGATGCCACCACACAAGTCATTCAACTTCCTTCGATAGAAAAAGAAGTGACAATTCTTCAGCGAGAAGCGATCAAAGAAGGTGAAACCATAATAGGGCCTGCAATCATATTGGAAAAGGTTTCGACAACCTGGCTAAAAGAAGGATGGTGCGCAAAGATAGATCAGTTTCAGCATCTCGTGTTAAAAAAGCACGAAGTTATTGTGCAATAAACGAGCTGTCATACTCTAAAATATCATTGTTTGTGATAGCATATAAAACTAACGCGTGTCAGCTAGAATTTATAGGAGTGAGGTGAAGTAAATGTTTGACTGGTGGATAAACGGTATTCTCGATTTAAGTGTTGGGCAGAAAGTCATTGCAACGATAATTCTGACTCAAATCACCATCGCCAGCGTCACACTTTATCTACACAGACACTCAGCTCACAACGCTCTCGACCTGCATCCTGCACTTAAACACTTCTTCCGTTTCTGGATATGGCTGAGTAGTGCTCAAAATACCAAAGAGTGGACCGCTATTCACCGGAAACACCACGCAAAATGTGAGACAGATGAAGACCCACATAGCCCTGTTGCGAAAGGCCTAAAAACAGTTCTACTAACGGGTGCTGAGCTCTATAAAGAAGAGGCTGCCAATGCCGAAACCTTAAAGCGCTACGGTCAGCGAACACCTGATGATTGGTTAGAAAACAAGATCTATACCCCTCATAAGATGAAAGGTGTAGTACTGATGGGCGCTATCGATATTTTCTTCTTCGGCCTGGCAGGTATTACCATTTGGGCGATTCAAATGATGTGGATCCCGGTATTTGCTGCGGGTGTTATCAATGGTGTCGGCCATGCAATCGGCTACCGGAACTTTGAGTGTAAAGATGCCTCCCGTAACATCAGCCCCTGGGGCTTTTTTATTGGTGGCGAAGAACTTCACAATAATCACCACACTTATCCCAACTCCGCCAAGCTATCTGTTAAACCCTGGGAATTCGACATCGGCTGGTTTTATATCAGAATATTAAGCGCCCTTGGTTTAGCAAAAGCACGCAATATCCCACCTAAGCCAATAAAAGACAGTCACAAGCTGGAGCTTGATAAGGATACGGTGATGGCAATTATCCACAATCGCTTTTATGTTTTATCCCAATACCATAAGAATGTCATGATTCCGGTTATCCAAGCACAAAAAGCCAAGATGCAGGAACAAGAAAAAATTATGTTTAAAAAGGCCAAGAAGCTTCTCGTTAGAGAAGAAAATTTGGTTAAAAGTACTGAGAAAAGCCGAATCAATGAAATGCTTGACCACGACGTGATGATCAAGACCATTTATGAGATGAGCCAGGCTCTTCAAGATATTTGGAAAAAACACCCCGGTAGCCGCTTTCAAGAAAAGTTAAACGAGCTTTCTGAATGGTGTAAACAAGCTGAAAAAAGCGGCATCGAAAGCCTCGAAGAATTTGCCAAAAGTTTAAGACATTACTCTCTAAGTGCTGCAAAAGCCTAGATCAGATCTGGTCGCTAGCTTGTCGTTGATACAATTGATAACTGACTTGCCCGGCGACCTTTTCTTTCATCAGTTGCCAATCTTTCGGAATTGCAGGTAAAACGCCTTCTTTTTCCTGCTCCAGATAAATCACCGCCCCTTTAGCGAGTATCTCTGACTCCTCGATAAGTGCTAAAGTCTCTGTAAGTAAGCCTTTGCGAAAGGGTGGATCGAGAAAGAGTATATCAAAGGCACCTTGTTGTTTTGGACTCGCTTGAAGCCAAGTCAATGCGTCGAGGCACTCCACCACAGCTCGCTCAGCAGCCCCCCCTAATAGCGCGTAGTTTTCCTTAAGGCTCGAGGCTGCCTGACTACTTTTCTCAATAGAGCATAGCTCACCAGCGCCGCGTGAAAGCGCCTCGAGGCCTAAAGAACCACTGCCAGCAAATAAATCCAATACTCGGGCGCCGGGTAGATAAGGCATTAACCAATTAAACACCGTCTCTTTCACTCGGTCTGTCGTTGGGCGAAGACCTTCAAGCGCCGGAAAGTTTAATCGACGACTACGCCATTCACCGCCAATAATGCGAAAAGAGCCCGTTTGCGAGCTATCTATACGATTATTTTTACCATATGGCCGAGATTTTTGTCCTCGATGGTTTTTTTTAATCCTGGCTGGCATTAGAATTTCCTGTTATGTCATGCATATTATCCAAAGCACTCGAAAAAGCTCGCTTGTTTAGACGGATCCGTGCATTGTAAGTGAATTTTAGCCTCGCCGTTGCGATCTTTTTCAAAGAGAAATTATAACGGCATGAATCAAATACCTTAAGTTGTTCATATTATGCAAACAGAAATTTTATACTCTTTGGTCACCCTTGGCGTCATTGCACTCCTAATAGCAATCGATCTGATTCGCGCCAGACATAACCAAACCAAACCAAAGAAGGTTGAGCGCCAAGCACACCCCGAAACTAAAACGGTTCGCCCGCTGAATGAGTCTGCGCTGACTTCAGCCGAACCGGAAGCAGCACCTGAGCCTGAACCAACACCAGCGCCAAAACCAGAACCGGAACCAGCACCTGAGCCAGAGCCAGAGCCAGAGCCAGAGCCAGAGCCAGAGCCAGAGCCAGAGCCAGAGCCAGAGCCAAAAAGCTTTTTTGGCAGAATTAAGTCTGGCTTGAGCCGCACACGAGGCCGCCTATCGGGTGGTTTAAGCGAACTCATCATGGGCAAAAAGCAGATCGACGACGAGCTGCTTGAAGATATAGAAACACTACTTCTAACTGCTGACGTTGGTATTGAAGCGACTTCTGAAATTATCAATAAAATTACCGAAAGTGCCGACCGAAAAGAACTGAAGGACGCCGATAGCCTGCACGCTGTACTCAAGGACGAACTAAGCGGTCTGCTTAAAGCTAGCCATTCACCTTTAGAAATAAAGACTGGTGACTCTCCTTTTGTCATTCTTGTTGTGGGTGTCAACGGCGTGGGTAAAACAACCACTATTGGCAAAATGGCCAAGCGTTTCCAGAGCCAGGGACATTCTGTCATGTTAGCAGCAGGCGATACCTTCAGAGCTGCAGCAGTTGAACAGCTACAGGTTTGGGGTGAGCGCAACAATGTGCCTGTTGTTGCCCAACACACCGGCGCCGACAGTGCATCAGTCATATTCGATGCAGTTGAATCGGCTAAGTCTAAAGGGGTTGATATTCTAATCGCCGATACCGCTGGCCGCCTTCAAAACAAAGACAACCTAATGAGCGAGCTTGAAAAAGTTGTCCGAGTTATGCAGAAAGTTGACGATACCGCCCCCCACGAAGTGATGTTGGTTCTCGATGCCGGTACAGGCCAAAACGCACTTAGCCAAGCCCAAGTATTCCAACAAGCAGTTGGTGTAAGTGGTATCAGCTTAACCAAGCTGGACGGTACGGCAAAAGGCGGGATCATTTTCGCTATCGCTAAACAGTTAGGTCTACCGATTCGCTTTATTGGTGTTGGTGAGCAAATAGATGATTTACGCCCCTTTGAGGCGGATGAGTTTGTTGCTGCTTTATTCGACGAACAAGCATAAATCTCTGTCGATAAGATCTCAGCTCAAGTCAATAGGCCTACTAAATAATGATACATTTTGAGAATGTCACCAAGCGTTATAGCGACGGCCATGAAGCACTTAATGACGTAAGCTTTTCAATGGCGCGTGGTGAAATGGCCTTTTTAACAGGCCATTCCGGCGCAGGTAAAAGTACACTGCTTAAGCTGATTATGTTGATGGAAAGAGCCAGTGAAGGAAAGGTCACTGTGGGTGAGCAAGACCTTATGCGCATCCCAAAGCGGCAAATTCCTTATTACCGGCGTCATGTCGGCGTTGTTTTTCAAAATCATCGCTTGTTATTTGATCGCAGTGTTTACGACAACGTTGCGCTTCCCTTAGAAATTTCGGGAATGAACCCGCGCGATATCGGGCGTCGAGTACGTGCCGCATTAGATAAAGTCGGTTTGCTTTCAAAAGAGAAAATGACACCCATTCAGCTCTCAGGCGGTGAACAACAGCGTATCGGTATTGCCAGAGCCGTTGTCAATAAACCTCCCG
>NZ_LWGA01000799.1:0-3147 GCF_001635235.1 Oleiphilus sp. HI0117
CACCTTATTACTTTATGGATACCACACAGCCTCCGTAGTTATCCGAAGCTTATGGCATATATTTTTTGTTTTCCTTAGCTTCAGTATAGCCAGCTCACAGAGACTAAGCACCTGAAAATACTAAATTTCTATTTCGTATATTATTTTTTCAATCAGTTACATAAATCTTAAGGGGAAAATTCGAAGAGCTGGAACTTAAGACTATACTCAACATAACGTGGAAAATTTAATACTTATCACCAGTCAATAAACGAGTACAAGAGTTCTATGCTTAAGCTTCAGTTCAGGGATCGCCGAAGAGAGTCCGTATGGTTAGTTGATCAGAATTTTACGATCGGTAAAGCTGCGGACAACAGCCTAATGATAAACGAGAAAGATATTCTCGACCATCATATCCAAATTACCAACACACAAGAAAAACTGAGCCTAAATAATGTCTCGTCGAGCTCAAACGTGTTACTCAATGATAAGCCTGTCGCGACGAATACAAGCCTCAAAGCTGGAGACGTCATCACCATTGGCTCTATTGAACTGGAACTAATCGACCCAAAGTCTGTGAATGAACAGAGCAATGCAGGTTCCACGACAAACTACTCTGCGGGTTGGTCTATCTACTCTAGCGCAAGCTGGCTAGACCAAAGCCGTTTTGTCATCAATAAACGCGTCGTTATTGGTCGAGACCCAAGCTGCGACATAACGCTACCTCTGGAACACCTTTCCAGAAAGCACGTAGCATTAGAAGTTAAAAGTGGCCAGCTATACATGGAAGATCTCGACTCCTCCAACGGCACCTTTTTAAATGGTAGACAAGTAAAACAATCAGCTGTTAAAAATGGCGACAAAATCAAGCTGGACGTATTAACCTTCGAAGTAAACGGACCGGCTCACGACCCCAACAAAACGATTATTCGCAGTGCGTCTGACAGCACCCCGCCAAGCACTGAAAAGACATCCAGCTCGCGCTTGTCGACAAAGATAGAACAACCCGAAAAGAAGCCAGTTAAGAAACCGGCACCAAAACAGACAGCAAAACCGAAACCCAAAGCCGCAAAGAAACGATTGGCTTCGAACGGCAAACAAGAATGGATATCGGGAGATAGTAAACCCACGAATAAAAACAAGAGCAGCTCAATGACAGGAATCATCATTGCTTCGATCATTGCTATTGCCGCTATCACTGCATTTATTTACTTTCAGTGATAAGAGCTCGTCATCTATAGAGGGCCTTGAAAGTTGCTATAAATCTTGCTGTAAAGATTGTAGCAACTTCGTCATTGCATCCCGAAGCTCATCCACAACCATTTCATCGTAATCTATTTTGATCCAGCGTTGGTGCTTATCCGAAGGATGAAGCAACCAACAAGCATATTCTAGACTTGAGCAACCGGCGCCAATAAAAGGATCTAACCCGGCAACCTGTAAGCTTGTTGCACTTAGCATCGGGGCACCATCTTGATAGCTCTTTTCCTGAAGGGTCACTCCACCTTTCACCACACCAAGGTGATACACCAAACCTTCTTTTACTCCGTTTTTTTTGATCCTAGAGCCTGTATAGGGATGCGCATTCAAGAGACTATTTATCTGCATGCTTAGCGCTTCAACCGGATCCTGTGTTAAATATAAGGCTTGCAGTGATTTTATATAGCCGTCTCTTTGGGGCAATTCCACCATTTCTATAGACGTTTTGTTTTTTTGTCCTGAGCCCTCAAGGCTTTTCTCTGCCTCTTCAGCTTCTGTTATCAAGCGCAAAGCTTGCTCATAGAACTGCCCCTGACTACCTGAACTAATAACATAGCGTTCAAGCACCTGACGCGCACTGTGAAACTCTTGTTTGCGGATTTTAACCAAACCCTCGAAATAATGAGACTCAAGCGGTTGCGGCACGTCTAACTTACGCATAAGTACTAGCTGACTCGTCGCATGCTCCCAGTTCCCATTTTCCACCGACTCCTTTAAGGCCAACAAAAGACGCTCGACCTCATGCTCTGGCGGCAAACCTGAGCTATTTACAATCCCTACCTGCAAGCATAAAAATAAAAACAAACATAAGTTTCTCATTGATGACCCTGTCAAAGCATACAAGTTTATTGTCACGCATAGATAGCATAGCAAAGATCGAGATCCTTAGTGTCTACCACCAAGCAAATCTTTGTTTTTAACGCAATGAAAAACGGTTCAGGGGACGAGTACAAGAGCAAAAACACTCTCAAGCTTTTGCAAAAGCTGACTAAAGCAGAAAAGATGCAGAGACTAGGAAGTAAGCTAAACTACGAAGCGCATACGAGGCGTGCCTCGTCCAACATAGCGTGTACAACTTTATCAGACATAACCTTATCACTAGGGTCCGAACTGTCACTTTCAGGCCCAACCGTAATAATACTATCGTCTTCTACAAGCTCCTCAATAGAGGCCATTTCAGTTAACACAGGTAAGTTATCTGGTTCCGCTACGCCCTCATCAAGAATGACTGGCGTGATTTTGGTCTGTGATTCAACAACAATCACCTCATCACTCTCACTCTCGGGCACTAGCTGGTCAAGCCCTTTCGACGATGCAAGTGATTGAACGGTAGGCAGATCTTCAGGTTCAAGCGTCTCTTTAGCTGACGACACTTCTTGCTCAATTGGACGCTTATACGCCTGAATATCAACCTGGGCAGGCTCTGAAAAGAACTCACCAATATAATCATTCAAGATCTGACCGTTAGAATTTGCTTCTTGGGAGCTTAAGGGAGCATCGTCATCATTCTTATCTGAGGCGCTTGCTGAACAATGATCTACAATCTCAGTGCCTGCAGAGCTCATGTCCTGCTCAGCGACCAATAACTGAGGTTTCGGGGAAGCCCCCTGACTTGAAGAGGATATATTGATTCGCACACTCATTCTGCGCGCAGAAGTCTCGACCTGAGACAGTTCGCTCTGAGCTCGTTCCATGCGAGTAGAATTCAGATAACAGCGATAAACCTGAACAATCAAAACCCCCACTAAAATGAGGGTAGTCGCCTCAAACAAGTGGATAAGTGAATTCATGAACATCATCTTCCCTTTCTATAAGGTCTAGAAAGCCCGACAATCAAGTTGCTAGCGTTAGATCATCAAGCTCACGAGTACAAGTCTTATTTTTATATAGCTAATAGTTACTACCGAT
>NZ_LWGA01000800.1:0-6916 GCF_001635235.1 Oleiphilus sp. HI0117
TTGTATTAAGCCCTGTGAACTTATGTTAAATAAGCCTGATATTAGAAGTCCTCGTAATCAAAATCTTCATCATCAGCGAACGGGTCTTCTACTTCGCCATCTTTAATAAGGAAGTTTCGATTTTGCAAATAGGCACTCCTGAAGAAGGCGTAGCGGTCTTCTTTGAATAATAAGTTGTTCGCAGCTAGCAGGTCTGCTCGTGTATCTATTAAATCAACAGCCTTTAGAGCAATACTTTCTTCAGTTGAGAATTCGACAAGATAGTCAACCGGGTCGGCAACGTAATCTACTATTTGTCCGCTAAAGTCTCTGACGGTAGATGGCCCTAGAACAGGTAACACAAGATAGGTAGACTCTTCATAACCCCAATAACCAAGTGTTTGTCCAAAATCTTCATCGCTGGCTTCCAGGCCAAATGAGGTCGCAACATCAAACAAGCCGCCTATGCCAAAAACAGTGTTGTAGATAACTCGGTTAAGAGAAACAACCGCGTTGTGAAACTTAGCCTGCAGCAAAGAGTTAACAAAGGTTTCGACATCATTGAGGTTGCCAAAAAAGTTGGTAACACCTTTATCGACAAAACCGGGCGTTACAAATCTGTAAAGCTTTGCCAAGGGAGTGGCGAGATACTCATCCAAATTATCATTCAATACGAACATGCTTCGATTAAATGACTCATAAGGATCTATTTCTGCGTATCTAGGGTCATAATAAGGCTCTTCTGCTTCATCATTAGCGAATGCATTAAGCGTAAAGGTACTTAGAAATAATAAAATTAGAGCGTGGTAACAAAAGCGCATACTTAATCTCTTATTATAGTTCTGCTTACTTTTTAGTTGTTATAGTTTCTTTAGGATTATATTACCAACAGAATAGCCTGCACCGAAAGAGCAAAGTACACCATAATCACCGGTTTCGAGTTCTGATCGATGCTTATGAAATGCAATCACAGAACCGGCCGAGCTAGTATTCGCATATTCATCCAGTATAACAGGTGCCTCAGAAACCTCTGCTGCACGACCTAATACACGCTTGGCGATAAGCTGATTCATGCTTAAGTTAGCTTGATGGAGCCACATCTGTTTTAGGTGTTCAGCGCTAAGCTCGTTTTCCGCCAAGTGCTCATTGATCATTTTAGCAACGAGTGGAGATACCTCTTTGAATACTTTTCGCCCTTGCTGAACAAATAGCTTATCACTAAAGCCTTCACTGCCGGGAGCACAACGATTCAGGAATCCAAAATTATTACGAATATTATTGGAGAAGGTTGTCTTTAATTTTGCGCTGACAACTTCGAACGAGTCATCACAAGATACTGTGTCAGCTCTCTCTATCACGATTGCGGTACAGACATCACCAAAGATAAAGTGACTATCTCTATCACGAAAATTTAAATGCGCTGTGCAGATTTCCGGGTTTATTAACAATACAGCCCTGGCAGAACCGCACTGAACAGCATTGAGCGCAGCCTGAAGGCCAAATGTGGCCGATGAGCACGCCACATTCATATCATATGCGAAGCCTTCTACACCAAGTTGGCTTTGAACCTCAATTGAGACAGCTGGATAAGCGCGCTGTAGATTCGAGCAAGCGACGATGACGGCATCGATATCAGCGACGGTTTTGTTTGCATTTTTGAGCGCATCTTTGGCTGCTTTAACGGCCATTTCGCATAAGATACTAGGCTCGTCATTGGAGCGCTCAGGTAGCAATGGGTGCATTATTTCAGGGTCAAGAATGCCAGCCTTATTCATTACGTATCGGCTTTTAATTCCAGAAGCTTTTTCGATAAAAGCGGAAGAAGATTCTTGTAGCGCTTCGAGTTCGCCTGCGGCTATTTTGTCAGCATTTTCACGATTAAAGCTTTGCACATAGGCGTTAAAACTCGCAACAAGCTCATCATTTGAAATAGATTCACTTGGTGTAAACAGCCCAGTACCAGAAATAGCAGCCTTTATCATGGTCACCTCTTTGCTAACGGCAAGCATGACAAGCGTACCGCGTTTAGATTCAAAACCTGCACTAAGTACAAGCCGATAAGTAAGAAAATAGCTGCACAGATTACGTTTTACGAGCTTTAATGACAACCAATATTTGAGCCAACCTTGGTGAGTATTCGGCTACCGCCTAACGCTCTCCCAGAGTTTGTTTAACCTTTTCTCTGAGACAGTCTCACTCGTACCCAATTGCTGTGAATACCAAGACACTCGTTGCTCCTCCAGTAACCAGCGAAATCGCTCCAGGTTTTCGCACTTTAAACCTTGAGCATCCAGCTGTTTTTTTCGAAGTTCGTATTGCTCCCACCATTCGGATAGTAAGGGTACATAGCGCCTTTCATTGGCCATATCTCTTGCCATTTTGTCATAGCGTAGAGAGCAAGCTTGCAAATATCTAGGAAAGCTCTTTAGCGAGGTATAGGGCGTGGATTGCAAAAAGCCATCGTAGACTAAGCAGGTAATCTGGTGTTTAAGGTCAGCCATAGGCATAGCTACTGCCAAGTTCATTTTACCTTTTAGGCGCTTCATTATCTGGTGGTAATGATTAAGTATGTCGAAAACAAGAGCGCTGAACTCTTCGCAGATCTTAAGGAAATCACCCTTACCGCCCTGTAGACAAGCACTAAACTGCTCTGCATTGCGTGGAAGCTCTCCATTAAGGAAGTGCAAACATATTGCCGCAATCAGAAAGTCATCATAAAGTGCGCTGGCTTGCCCGACAGGTGCATAAAGCAAGCCTAGCTTTTGGTAGTTTTTAATCGCTTTTTTGAATTGCGAGCGAATACCTTGGAGCTCAAAGCTTAGTAATCGCGCAATTCCAATTCGCGTAATCGCCTCGGCACCTAGCTTATCATTACAATGAATGAGCCTGATGTGTGCTCCACAATCTTGAAGCGCCGGGTATTGCATCATTTCAATACCCGCTTGTTTTATTATCTGGGATTGTTTGAGCTCGCCAAAGTCCCAGGCAGTAATATCAACTTGTTTTTCAGGTCGGTTCTCTTCCAGTTTTGCGGCGTTTTTTGCCAAATGCTCAACTTTTTGCGAAAGCTTAACGAGGTCCCTACCCTGGTTAATCAGCCGGCCTCGCTCATCCAGCACTTTAATGTTAAAGCGCAGGTGACTGTCTAGTGACTCAAGATTCCAGGCCTCAATAGGAATAGATATGCTGCCTATAATTTTTAGCTCATCACTAAGAATCTCAAGCAAAGGGCGTGAACTAGCTTCAACCTTTGGCAGTATCTTGTCTACAACATCCGGCACAGGAACAAAGTGCTTTCGCAAAGTTCTGGGAAGCGTTTTGATCAGGTGGATGCATTTTTCACGAAGCAAGCCAGGAACTATCTTCTCGAGTTTATCTACAGTTAGCTGTTTTATTGCATTAATTGGCACCGAGATATTTACACCATCATCTTCAGCGCCGGGTTTGAACTGGTAACTCAGAGGAAAGCGTATGCCATTATTTTCAATATGTTCAGGATATAGGCCCGGATCGAATGAATCCGCATTTTCGCTGCGCAGCTGACCTTTTGTAAACCGTATTAGCTTTGAGTCAGCTTCGCTTGCTTTTTTTGCCCACTTTTCAAATGCAGCACCACTCACAATGTGTTCAGGTAAAGCCTTATCGTAAAGTCCGTATATCACCTCATCATCGACCAGGACATCTTTACGACGCGTGCGGTCTTCAATCGATTCCACTTCATCAATAAGCTTTAAGTTATGAGCGATAGCCTTATTTTTGGTGCGAAACTCTCTCTCTATGAGTCCGGTGCGAATAAATATTTCACGGCAAACTCCTGGGTCAATCTGGCTGTAGTTAACTGGGCGCTGAGAGACAATTTCAAGTCCGTATAAGGTCACCTTTTCTTTGGCAATTATTTGTGCCCTTTTGGCTTCCCAATGAGGTTCGGCATAAGAACGTTTTACCAAATGCTTTGCAAGCGGTTCTATCCATGCAGGATCGAGCCTTGCGTTATATCTGGAATAGACTTGTTGAGTTTCCACGATTTCAGCGGCAAATAACCATTTAGGGCGCTTTTTGTTTACGCCAGACCCGGGAAATAAGTGGAAACGTCGATTTCGACACCCTTGATACTCGCGTTTTTCTTCATGTTTACCGATATTGCCAAGCAAGCCGCTCAATAAAGCCTTATGAATAGAGTCATAAGAAGCCTCGCTATCATTTTCCTTGATGCCGATGCTTTTTAAAACGAGTAATAGTTGTCTATGTATCTCGCGCCACTCCCTCATACGCACAGCGGATAGGAAGTTTTTCTGGCAAAAGCGCTTTAATTGATTATTGCTTAGCTCCTGGCGTTTATCTTCAAAGAATTCCCACAACCGCAAAAAAGAAAGGAAATCTGATTCAGGGTCTTTATATTCCGCATGAGCCTGGTCAGCTGCTTGCTGCTTATCTGCAGGGCGCTCACGAGGATCTTGTATGCTTAAGCCGCTAACAATAATCAGCACTTCTTTTACTGCGTTTAAGTCCTGAGCGCTAAGCAGCATGCGTCCTAAACGAGGGTCTGTGGGAAGCGTCGCAAGTTTCTTGCCCAACGCTGTTAAGCGGTTGTTTTCATCGACGGCCTGCAACTCAAATAGTAGTTTATAGCCATCATTTAAAAGACGAGAGTCAGGTGGATCAATAAACTGAAAGTCTTTCACTGCCCCGAGTCCGGAGTCGATCATTTTAAGAATAACAGCCGCTAGATTGGTGCGCTGTATTTCCGGATCGGTAAACTCAGGTCGTGAAATAAAGTCGTCTTCACTGTAAAGTCGATAACAAATACCTTCAGCAATCCGCCCACAACGACCCTTTCGTTGATTTGCACTCGCTTGGGAGATTGACTCGATAGGCAAACGCTGTAATTTTGAGCGATACGAATAGCGGGAAATCCGCACGGTACCGGGGTCAATTACATAGCGGATACCAGGCACTGTAATTGAGGTCTCAGCGACATTAGTAGAAAGGATGATTCGTCTGCCAGAGTGAGGTTGAAACACCCTGCTCTGGTCTTTGGTACTTAACCTGGCATATAAGGGCAGTATCTCGGTGTCACGCCATTCATAATCATTAAGGGTCTTGGCGATCTCTCTGATCTCTCGCTCGCCAGGTAAGAAAACCAAAACATCGCCAACTTGCCAAGAGCGTTGGCGTTCTTCGTCTTGAATCTCCTCGACCACTGTAGCTATCTGCTCACCAAGAGATAACTCTTGTACATCTGCACCAATAGATGGGCGGTAATTCACGTCAACCGGATAACTTCGCCCTGAAACAGAAAATATTGGCGCGCCAGTAAAGAACTCCGAGAACCGGTCTACGTCGATCGTGGCAGAGGTAATAATGAGTTTTAATTCAGGTCTTTTCAGCAGAACGCGTTTTAAGTAACCGAGTAAGAAATCAATATTTAAACTACGCTCATGCGCCTCATCAATAATAATAACTTCATAACGATTTAAGTAACGGTCAAACTTGATTTCATTTAAGAGAATACCATCCGTCATGACCTTTATTAGCGTACTATCACTAACTTGATCGGTAAAACGAACTTGATAGCCAACCAGATCACCAAGCGGGGAATTTAGCTCTTCCGCTAATCTCGTCGAAACGGTGCGTGCAGCGAGACGCCTTGGCTGAGTGTGGCCGATAAGGCCCTTCCTTCCAAGCCCC
Organism: Oleiphilus sp. HI0117; assembly: GCF_001635235.1. Taxonomy (NCBI): domain Bacteria; kingdom Pseudomonadati; phylum Pseudomonadota; class Gammaproteobacteria; order Oceanospirillales; family Oleiphilaceae; genus Oleiphilus; species Oleiphilus sp. HI0117. The sequence continues at coordinate 5,668 of NZ_LWGA01000800.1, forward strand.
GCTTGAAGACAGGCTTTTGGCAGCTGAGTCGTTTTACCTGATCCGGTTTCACCAGCAACAATTACAACCTGGTTATCCTTTATTGCCTTGCTAATGTCGTCAACTTTTTGGGAGACAGGTAGCTGAGGCGGGTATTTGATTGAAACCGGACGGTTTATTTTTTTACTTAGACGATCTTTAGATTCCTCAATTTCTTGAGTTAGCTTTTCAAGCTTTTCCTCTAGGGCGTTATCATCACCGTGTGATGAGAGTTGCTTGAGTCGTTTTTTAAAGTGACTTTGATCTTTGTAAGAACAGCTGGATATGGCCTGCTGAAGCTTTCTGACATCTAAGGGCATTAGATAAAACCTGGTTCAAAATAACAAAAAATAATAAAGCTAAGTTTTTGATTCGTACGGATTCTAGCCTATTCTAAATAGACGAACCTTAAAACTATTCTGTCAAAATTAGTTGTAAAGAAAATTAATTCAAAACTATAGAAGCTAAGAAGTTATGCGCGTACTTGAAAACATTACCTATGACGAATTAAGAGTCAGCGATTATGCCACATTTACTAAAACATTAAGTGATGAGAATTTGGTTTTATTTGCTGCGACTAATGGCGAAATGCCGCTGAGTGCTTTATCTGTCGATGCTGCGAAAAAGAATGTATATGACGATACAGTCGGCTATGGCATGTGGGCTAGCTCACTTATCTCAACCGCTTTCGACAAAGTCATTCCTGGGCCTGGAAGTATCTACCTGGACCAAAACCTAAGCTTTAAGCGAAAAGTAGAGCTGGGAGACACGCTGACGGTAAAGCTCACTGTACTCCAAAAGCTCGAAAACCATAGAGTGTTGTTTCAGTGTGACGTTAGTAATCAAGATGGTGAAGTCGTGGTAAATGGTGAGTCGACTGTAATCGCCCCAATTGATAAGATATCTGTAGACCAACAATCACTCCCACGAGTACACATCAAGAACTAGGCTTTATTAAATTATAATGGATAAGATTTTTTTAGCGCTCGATTCAATACTAACCCGTTACGAAAATCTTTTTCATAATGCTAATGAACTCGGCTTACCCTCTTTTCAATGCGACCCGATCTGGCCCTCGCCTTGCGCAGTTAGTATCGTCAAAGACTGTCATTACTGGCGCCATAAGGAAAAGAGATCAGGGAATATCTTTGCAAGCCTTGAAGATGCGCTCGAGACCAAATTCCATCCCGATTTCCACGCCTTCTTCGAAAGCTACTGGGCGAACGGAATG
>NZ_LWGA01000801.1:0-5362 GCF_001635235.1 Oleiphilus sp. HI0117
TCTAAAATCGCGTTTCAGAAAAAGACTATTAAACATGTTGCATGATTTCAATGTCCTGCCATTTCTCAGAGCATCCTTTTGTTTCTTGAGCCTTTGTTTATTTAGCGTCCAAACGACCTCGAAAGAACTTCACTTTGTCACCGTTGAGCATGCTCCGCATAGTTTCGTAGAAGCTGGGAAAGTCGTCGGAAGCGTTACACAACTGCTACATGAGATTTTTGAAACAATGGGCTATCAGCTGGAGATTACTTCGGTCCCAGCAAAAAGAGCACTTTTAATGGTGGAGGGCGGTCTTGTTGACGGGGTATATCCGTATACCTACAGCGAGTCGAGAAGCAAATCTGCATACTTTTCTAACCCTATCTCAATAATTGATACTGTATTTTTCAAAAGAAGATCGTCAGAAATATCGTGGGAGACTTTATCAGATCTTCAGCCTTATAGTATCGGGTCAAATGCAGGCTACCATTATCCTATAGCGTTCCAAGCTGCTGAGCGTGAAGGGCTCATAAAGACAGCTCCGCTGTTTTCACAAAACCCAACACTCGACAACTTAAAAAAATTGAACCGCGAGCACATCGAGCTATTTATATGCAACAAGCTGGTATGTCAGTTTTATATTGATCAGTATGCACCTTTGTTTCGGAACATTGACTATATTCCTAAAGCAGTCGGACCTATCAAGGCCTTTCATGTCGGCTTTACTCGCAAGAAGAGTGGGGCCTTAGAGTTGCGTGAACAATTTAACATAGCTCTAGATGGCGCCATAAAGACAGGTCTACTCGAAAAGATCTATAAACAGCAGGGAATCAAATCAAAAGTAAGTCGCCTGGGTTCTCAAGGTGCGAAAGGCCTAGTAATTCGATAACGAGTAACTCAGAGCTTCATCGAATCTTTAAACTGTGGAAAGGTCACGCATTTATTTTTGCGAAGCGCTAGCACCGCTCTTTTTAAAAACGTGGCATATTGCCTATTAGGAGTGATCATTAACGTCCCATAACGAGGTTATTCGCTGCTTTGAATGATACGCCACCCTAACAAACTTATTGGGTTTCCCCCCAAGAATTTGTTAGCCTAAACTCGAGTGGGCTTCGCCCTACCTCACGAGAAAATGCGCTTGAGAAGCTACTCGCGTTAGAGAAGCCGACTTTAAAAGCAATCTGTTCAATGCCTTCAGGTGTACTGATTAAGTATTCCTTAGCTCTATCCATACGAAGTTGATTAGATAGTTTTCTCCAGTTTGTCCCTTCTTTTGTTAGATAGCGTGTAAGCGTTCGTGATGAAATATTGAGCGCTTTAGCCAGTTGTTCTTTGCTCAAGTCTTGGTAGCCATTTTCCTCGAAGTAGCGTTGTGTCTTTGATTCAATGGTAAGCATATCAGGTAGTTGATCAACATATTTTTGGATTCGTTTGGTTAAGATTTTTTCCATCATACGGTTACCTAATGGCATGACGATATCCATTACACGTATGTCATTGAGCAAATAATTATCGTTTTGCTCGAACTTAACTGGGCAGCGATAGTATTCACCTATCTCTTCCATTCCGGGTAGAGGCTCTCCTTTAAACCCAACTTCTACGACAATGTCAGGAATATCGTTGTACAAGGTTTCCTGAAATGAGATGGCTGAGCCCATATCCCTCCCTAGAACAAAAGCGACGCTTTTATCACACAGGCCTCTACGATAATCAAAAGTCGTCTTTACCGAAGACTTATAGATACGTGGTTTTATGATTGAAAAATTCAATTCACCATTTAAATGCTGTGAGGCGAAGTTGATAATAGCTTTTGGTGTTTTACAAGCAAGAAGGGCTTACCCCATCAAACCGAATGAGTTTGCATTGCAATGTAAACCAACATCAAAGCCTACTCTAAAAGGATGAGTGGGCATACAAGCAAGCAAATTTTTAATCACATGCAATTCTTAGTCTAAGGACGGGTCACTATGTTCAAGGCTTTCGAGTGTAATACCAGAGCCCTCCAATACTCGCTTAGTGGATAGGCCTTTAGATAAGGCATATTCAAGCAAGATTGTCACCTGACCGCTTCCCCAACCTGGAAAACGAGCATTAGTATTCATTGTATTTATTCTTTTGTTAAACCGTAATACGACTTTTCCTATTATGCAGCAGTTAAGTTCTATTTAATCTCTATTAGGCACTCAAAAACTGAGAGTTTATTCACATTTCAATCTAACTGTCTCATTTGGTAAACGATTTGTCTTATTAAAGGATGTAGCATGTGTTCATCAATACATACTATTTATTAACAAAAGAGGTATGAAATTGATAAGGAGTATCGAACTTACAAACGATCGTACTAACACATATCTAGTTAAGATAATAAAAATAAGGATAAAAATAATGAAGTTAATTAAAACAATTCTAACAGCAAGTATTGCCGCAAGTGTGCTTGTCCCGGCTGCACAAGCTAATNATGATGGATATATCCCCGCACTTAGTTTTGTTGCAGGACTGTTGAACCAAGGTATCTTTCCGACCTCTGATGCCTACACAACAAATGATGACATCATTGTGGAGGCAAATGATGGTGTTGACTTGGCCGCCAATGTCTTTGTTCCTAATGACCTGTCAGAACCAGCACCAGCCATCATTTTTGTAAATAGCTGGGCTCTGAATGAATATGAGTATTTAACACAAGCAGGAGAGTTAGCAGAAAAGGGCTACATCGTTTTTAGTTATAGCACTCGAGGTTTCGGCACATCAGAAGGCATGATTAATACGGCTGGCCCAAAGGACATCGATGATTTTAGCCGTGTGATAGATTACCTTATCGAAAACTATAACGTAGACCCAGAGAGAATAGGGAGTGCGGGTGTTTCCTATGGTTCAGGTATTTCTTTGATTGGCGCAGCACACGACCCTAGAATAAAAGCCGTTTCAGCAATGAGTGCTTGGGGCAGCTTGGCAGATTCGTTATATGGAAACCAAACACCTCGCTTGGTCTGGGGTGAGCTACTAACACTAAGTGGCAACTTACTCGGAAATCTGGACCCAATTGTCGAGCAGCACTGGTCAAATATCAAAAATCAGAACTTAAGTGAGATTCCTGCTGTTATGGAGTGGGCGGGTGTTCGCTCTCCATCCAATTATGTTGATGAGCTTAATACCAATGGTACGGCAGTTTATATCGCCAAAGCTTATGGTGATAATTTGTTCCAACCTAACTCATTAATGAGTATGTTTGAACAGCTTACCGGGCCAAAACATATTGATTTGGTTTCAGGTACTCATGCTTCAGCAGACTTACTTCCTCCAGTCATCGGTGCGGAAGCCTTACCTTGGACAAGTACCTATCAATGGTTTGATCATCACTTAAAGGGTGATAACACGCCGATAGCAAGCGCTAAACCCATTACAATGAAAGTGAAGTTTGAAGATCAGTACGATAGCTTTGACCACTTCCCTATAGAAGATTCCAGTACAGAAACCTTTTACTTACACCCTCGCTCAGCCTTCGATGATGGTGATATGGAGAGCTACCCATACTGGAGCTTCTTCGGCAGAGACAACACAATCAATGCTTGGGCCGGTACCTTATTTAGCACGCAGATTCCGCTGTTATCACAAATTCTTGAGCAGTTAGAGGTGCCTATCTTAGCGAGTATTCCAGCCGCCTCGGATATTAGAAGTATCCATTGGAAATCGAGCTGGCTGAGCGAAGAAATGCAAATACGTGGGAATCCTTCAGTATCACTACAGATACAACCAAAGCACGATGAGATCCAGCTAGTTGCTTATCTTTATGACATGAATGCTTTGGGTGTTGGAAAATTAATAACTCATGGCGCGATTACATTGCCAGACACAAACTCCGGCGAAAAAATTTCTGTCGACTTCGATCTAGTAACGACAGCATACGATGTACCCGCGGGTCATCGCCTTGTTCTAGCTGTTGATACCAAAGACCCACAATATCAATCTCCAACGGGTGTCGATTACTTTGTGGATTTTGAATATAGCAGCAATAAACAGTCAACTTTGAAAGTGCCAACGCTCTAATTATACATCCTGAAATTGTTTACCAAGTTAGAGGCATATCTTGTTACTGAGATATGCCTCTTTATTATCTAGATAATTCCTACCACGATAAGTTCACATTCTCGATTGAGTGTCTTATTCGCCAAAGATCCTGTCCCATTGGCGGATGTTAATAAGCTTCTTCTAGATTTATTCTATTTTTAGACACTTTAACTTCTACTAGAAAGAAGGTGAAAGCGTCAAACGAAAATGTGAGCCCGACGATTTCTTGGGCTATCACGTGTAACCAAGAGTCAGGCAGGTTAGCTGTTAATACATACCCCTTCGAAGCCCATATTGTGATTTGATTAAGACAATAATCTCTTTAGGCGACACTTTTAAGCTTTCGTTGATTGCTGAAGGTGTAGAAACGAAAGCACAAGAGAGTGAACTAATTAAACTGGGCTGTATTCAAGCTCAGGGTTATCTTTATTCAAAGCCTGTCGATAGCATTGTATTTCATGAACAATTTATCGCTTCTTTAACATAGGGTGTGGTGATTAACAGCGGGTGTGATTGACCTGTGGAAAAGAAGGTCTAGCGGAGACCTTCTTTGTTAGGGCCAGGGAGACGGTTGCTGTTGTTAATATGTTGTATAGCGTTAAGCCAGACTATGCGTAATCGTAATCACCAGCTGCATTTATGGCGGCCTGGTATGCGGGCCTAGCATGAATACTGGCAACATAATTGCTAATATTAGGATGTGTTTCGGGAGTTGCCAGGCCTCTTGCGCAGGCTGCTTCTAGTGGAAAAATCATTTGAAAATCAACACCACTCAAGGCATCACCACAGAACCAAGAACGTCCATTTAAGTAATGATTGATATAGCTTAAATGTGTGATTAAATTTGGCTTTATAAAGGTAGAAATTGCTTTTTCGGCGATCTTTTTTGCAATAGGTCTAGCAAAAAAAGGCATCGGGCTGGTTTTAACCTTATCAAATACAAGCTTCATAACGAGATAAGGCATCAATGAACCTTCAGCATAGTGCATCCAGTATTGGTAGTTTAAATATTCTTCAGTGTTGATTTCCGGCTTTAGATTTGGAGCGTACTGATTCACTAGATAATCGATGATAACCGCAGACTCTGCAATTTTATTTTCGCCATCTTCCAAGATCGGAGCCTTACCAAGAGGGTGCACTTCCTTAAGTTTTTCTGGAGCTAGGTAGGTAGTAGGGTCTCGCTGATAGGATTCTATTTCAAAGTCTAGCCCTAACTCCTCTAAGGCCCAAATAACGCGTTGAGATCGTGAATTATTCAAGTGGTGCAACTTAATCATTTCTACATCCTATATACTATTAGTTCATAATAAGAGTTATA
>NZ_LWGA01000802.1:0-3084 GCF_001635235.1 Oleiphilus sp. HI0117
AATGCAACGATGGTGGTCTCTCGTTGGCAGTGATATCACTCGTTACAGTGATAGCGTCTCTCGCTATAGCTTTAAACATGGTACGCAAAGTTTAATCAATGCCATGCTGGATGATGGTCGCCCTGACGTGGAATTGGGTACGCCAGTGAAGGAAGTTCATGATCTTGGGGATCACGTAAAAATAATCACCAGCACAGGCAAAACATTTACCTGCCGGTCCACGATTAGCGCAGTCCCCATGAACGTACTATCCAAGATTCAATTTTCGCCTGCGCTACTATCACAAAAGGTGAGAGCGTCCGAGGAAGGTCATGCCGGCTCTGGAATGAAGTTCTACATTCGCATCCGACAGAATATAAAGCCCATCTTAATGTTGGCCTCGGAGCAAGACCCTATAAGCACCATTATGACCATGGCCAGCCCTAACGAAGGCACTAATCTCGTGGCTTTTTCCACTGATCCGTCACAAATTGACCCCAACAACCACGCGCAAGTCCAAAAATTATTGCGCCGCTTTCTACCGGATGTTGATGTGGTGGATACCCTACACTATGACTGGCACCTGGACCCTTACTCAAAGGGTACTTGGTGCGTTCTGAAAAAAGGTCAATTGACGAATTCGATTACTGCATTACGCGAACCCCAAGGGCGAATATATTTTGCCGGTGGCGATATTGACTTAGGCTGGCGCGGATTTATCGACGGCGCTATTGCGACGGGTAACCAAGTTGGCCAAAAAGTGGCTCGTCTACTAAACGCACGCACGACCCCAATTTATAAAACAGAAAAAATGGCAGCCGGCGCTCACATAGACACAACCCTTAATCAATGCACCGTGTGTCACAGTACAGACGCATCCGGAAAAGCAAGTGTTGGTCCCAATCTTAGAGGTAAATACGGACAACCCGCCGCTTCGGCTAGCAATTTTAACTACTCGTCGGGTTTATCTGAGAGCAATCTCACTTGGAACGAAGCCAATCTGGATCGTTTCTTGGAAGACCCCGCCGGAACAGTGCCTGGTACCACTATGGGCTTTGGGGGGATAAAAGACCCCAACGAAAGGAACGCCATCATTGAAGCCCTCCGTGCACTTAAATAGGCAAGAAAAACCATTGGTAGCACCATCCTAACAAACCAGCGTAATGTGGATAGGAAATGAATATGAAAATGTACCCGATTTTAGCGTATCTATGTGCTCTATTGATATCGGACGTAGTGAGTGCAAGTGACATTAATAATGACAGAGACAACGAAGAAATTTATCGAAAACTACTAAAAATCGAATACAACAATCGTGTATTTGCTTATCTTTCAACTCAAATCATCGCAAAAAACCGAGAGGGTTCTCCAATGGGGGAGTTTTATCAAGCGTATTATCGGTTGGAGGTGTTGAACAAAAGCCTCTATGAGAATATGGAAAAGAAACTTAACTTTGAATACCAGCCCAATCTGTTTACTCGTACTCGTGGAAAGTTAACCGGGTATATCTCCTCTGTTCTGCCTGTTACAGCAGGTATGCTTGTATCTATCATTCAACCATACGTGGAAAAGCTTACCGTATTAAATCAAGTTTCCCCAGCAGAGCACAGTAAGTTCTTCAGCTATGTACTTGCGCAAGAAAAAGCTCAGCTTAAAGCCTCACAGGTGGCAGTAGAGAGAGGCTGGTCAGAGGGGGCTAAGGTTTTAAGAGAGTTTATTGAAAATCAAAAATAATCCCAAAATTAATGTTCTGGACTGCCCGGCGTTTCATAAACATTTCCGAGCTATTATTGTTGTATGGCTACTTTAATGAGCTGTTGAGCAAGAATTGGACCTTCTATTTCACTAAATTTTATTGGTTCTTTCGGGGGCGGGTGATAGTAGATTTGATGCTGAGGCGGTCATGGGGGCGTAGAGGACATTCTTTTAATGCATGAGCTCTGTCTAGCGAATTCAAGCTGTGGGGGCTATCTAGAAGAATTAATTACATAAAAGGGGGGCTGATAAGGCCCTTTCTTCGTCTTCTGAGTAATAGTTTCCTAAAAGAACAAATATTGGCCTCGCAACATCAATATCTGGGTGTTGATCTCAGGTGAAATTCATGTGTGGGACTTTTTACGGTGTTGCCTTGGATCCGGTTTCGGGTTGAAAGTCTCATAACGCATGAGATAAAAATTTGATATGGGTACAAGCACCGTGATAGATACTTTTAGTCCTCATTTGGTTGCAGCCATAATTGGTTTGGTTGTCGAGATAATTGGTTGGTGTAAAGACATGATCCAATAAGGTTTAATCCAATCTAATAGTAAAGTGTAACTTATGGTGTAGCTTTTCTCTTCGGGGCTAAAAAAATCGTTATAAATCAAAGCTCAAGTACTGCTGCATCATGAGTCATGGATTGATGTTGGTTGTGATCCATTTCCAAAACGTCATGACTAATAGAAGACTCACCATCGGCCATCGGCATGTCATCCGTAACGGTGTCGGGTCGATGGATCTGGCTGATCACATAGTTGTTGTCGCCCTCTCTTGTAATTTCTACGTGAAGAGTCATATCAGACTGTAAACCTTGAAGGTCTACATTTTTTGCGGCGGTAAAATTCATGGTCATGGCCGGCCATTGCCAGTCATCAATGGCATCATGCGCCAGCGTCAACATCCGGTGTTCGGGCATCAGGCTTTTAAGACGTGCGCCGACCCAGACCGATGTGGGAGCCATAGTCTCAGCCTTATCATCCGAACCATGATTCATGCGCCGAAAGTCCGAGGTTTTGCTGGACTCGGAATCAATCAGGAATTGTGCTGACGTCACAATGCGGTCGCCCTCATCAAGTCCCAATATGATTTCCGCCTGCTCATCGTTGATATTCCCAACCTGTACAGCAACGGATTTAAAACGGCCTTCGCCCTTGGCCAGCACAACACGGGATTGACTGCCGGTACGGATCAGCGCCTGACGGGGAATCAACAGAGTATCGTCCATCGGTGCCGTCTCAATGCGCATCTGCGCAAACATGCCCGGCTTCAGATAACCATCGGGATTGTGAAAATGTACTCGTATCTGTGCGGTGCGAGTCTTGGTGTTAAGGCTCGGGTAGACATAAT
>NZ_LWGA01000803.1:0-645 GCF_001635235.1 Oleiphilus sp. HI0117
GGGATGAGGCAGTCAGCCTGGTTCTTCAGTTATTAGATCTGCCTTGGGATTTTTCGACTGAACTATGGTCTTGTCGTCTGGCAGACGAAGAGAAGGCGCTTATCTTAGATGCGATTAAGCGCAGAACAAAAGGCCGAGAGCCACTGGCTTATATCACCAAACAAGCTTGGTTTTGTGGTTTGCGCTTCAATGTCGATGAGCGAGTGCTCATACCTCGCTCTCCGATTGCCGAACTCATCGAGCATCATATGGAACCTTGGCTATTAAATGAGCCTGAGCGAGTGCTTGATTTATGTACCGGAAGTGGTTGCATCGGCATCGCTGCCGCTTTGGAGTTTGAAGAGGCGCAGGTGGATTTGTTTGATATATCAGTCGATGCCCTGGCCGTGGCAAAGTCGAATATTGAATTGTATGAATTAAATGACCGGGTTCAGGCGTTTTCCTCTGATCTTTTCAGTGCTTTGAGCGATCCTTCGCAGTTCTCGGATGGTGAACATGTTCGTTACGATTTAATTTTGTCGAATCCGCCTTATGTTGATCAAAACGATTTTGACAGCATGCCCGAAGAGTATAGTGCTGAGCCTGTATTAGGCTTGGTTGCAGGGCCTGACGGGCTGGATATTGTCAGACGAATTCTAACGGAAA
>NZ_LWGA01000804.1:0-4595 GCF_001635235.1 Oleiphilus sp. HI0117
GTGAAGTTTCTGAGAAGCCCTTTTCAGCAAAGAGAACCTCGGCAGCATCAAGTATTCGGTTAACAGTCTCGGTATAAGCCATATAATTCTTTTAGTATATATATTCCAAACAGATGTTTGAAACATACGTTTGATCTAGCTTAAAGTCAAGATTTTAGATTCTGCTCAGGCTCGCCTACCGACTTATTTAACGATTGTTCAAGTTTGCTAGCTTCAAGCTCATCAATTCTGTCATCCCAGCCTTGGTCAAGATGCTTAAAATGGCTCTCTAGATATTCTTTTTCCAAGCGTTTATAGGCCTTTTGAGCTTCAACCATTAATAACAAATACAGACGAATTGTCTTTTTGTTTTGCATATAGTTTAGCAGTGATCGATCTTTAGAGTAACGATATATACCGTTAAAGAGGCTCTTGGATAAGTTCGGGTTGAATTTTGTCAATTTTTGGCAACGCCATGCGAGCCCGTCAGTGCCTTCAAGGTACTGAATATGGTGTAAAGCTCCGTATTCGATCACCTTTCTTTTAGCTAGCAACTCATGTAAATGTGGACGAGAGAAAAAGAACTTCCGCATAGGAGAGAATGCAAAAAAAGCAGATAGAAAAGCCATACCACAACCAACACCACCAACCCAGGCATCAAGCAAACCTAACAAACTAAATACAAACAAGGACGCGAAAATAGCACATATAAGTACCCAGTAATCTCTATCTCTCCGAGCTTCGGCTACCAAGGTGTTATCGGGGTAATCGTCCATTGCGAGGTGATCATAGTTCAAGCCCATTACAGGCTCACAGCCTGCAAGTAATATCTTCTTCCTATGTTGCTGCAGTTTTAATTCGGCCTTTTGTGCAAGAATACGCTCTCGCGCGTTATCAACAATACTTTTCTTTTGGCGTCGGTCGTCTTCTAAACGACGCTCAACAGTTCCTCGAGGTTTTTTGCTTGTATGCCGTCGATCGGGAGTCTTGCGCCTGCTATTTTCCTCTGCGTCATCACCAGAGGCCAAGCCATTATTTTGATCGATATCATTTAACAAGCTATCAAGAGATGCAGTTTTGCTTGTATCCGCATTGTTTGTTTGTTGCGCAGTCACTAAGATTTCCCTTTGGTGTTGCTATAGTTTATCGGATGCCATCTGAACAACTTTAGTAATTATAGCCTCTTACTTATCATCTTTGCTTAGATTCTGGGCTATTAAAAACGCAAGGCACCCTCGCCCTTACTCGCAACAATAGACAGACCTAAAAACTAAACTAGACAAAATTCAAGTTGCGCCGGTTATCATATTTGTTATAAATCCGGCGTTTTTTATGGCTTTCTAGAAACTATTTCTCAGACATCCACTATACTAACAACTACACACCAATCACTAGCTAACTACGCACATCGGACTCTGAGCAGAGCATGAGCATTCACAGAAAGATAGACCTACTTCCTGAACGCTCTCAAATGGCATGGCTTATCTTGCTTATTGCCACTATTGGGCTGTGGGTCAGTCTCGCGATTTCTAAGCCATCCTTAGCACAAAGCACGTCATCGCAGTACGAAACAATTAAGGTAAGCAAAATAGTAGATGAAGTTAATGCACTACCTTATCTAGATTACTACTTGGACAGTTCCTTTTCGGCAAGCATCAATGATGTGCTAGCAATAGATAAAAATAAATGGACAAAAAATACCGAGCACATTCAGCACTTTGGGCAGACGAACGCGCCTTACTGGTTCCGCTTTAAGCTACACAAACAGCGCTTTCATATCGACCAACAGTATTTTGTTAAATTAGATTACCCTCATCACGACCGTGTATCGATTTATTTTGTCAATGACGGCCGCATCGTCAAACAAGTCAATACCGGCGACCACTTACCATTTAAAAGCCGAAAGGTAGATTTACCTACTTTTGTTTTTAGTATTCCAGAAAACCATACAGAGCTTGACGTATATCTAAACATACAGTCAGAAGGTGTATTGCAACTCCCGCTCTCAATCGTTACCCAAAATGAGTTAAGTAAGCAAAACATATCTTTTAGTCTTCTATCCGGGATATATTTCGGCGCAATCCTGATTATGCTTTTTTACAATAGCTTTATTTATCTCACCGTAAAGGATAAAGGCTATCTTTACTATTTAATATACCTAAGCTCATGCGCAATCATCCAGTTAGTGCTTTCTGGTCTCGCTTTTCAATATCTATGGCCAAACTACCCCCTATTTAATTACCACGCTGTTGTATTTTCTGCCGCTTTTACCGGCATTAGTGCGATAACATTTATTAAGAATTTTATTGGTATCGACTACATAAGCTCTAAGCGAGACCTTGTACTGATAAAGCTTCTAATTCTGACTTTCATATTGACGGTACTATCCGGCTTCTTAATTTCTTATAGCTTCGCATTAAAAAGTACATTTATCGCTGTAAGCTTTATGGTAATGACCGGCTTTTACCTTGGTGTGAAATACTGGCTAAAAGGGATTAAAACTGCTCGTTATTTTGCTTTGGCCTGGTTTAGCTATTTAGGTGCGGTCATTATTTTCCTATTAGAAAATAACCGAATTATAGAACCAAATATTTTCAATGAAAACGCATTATCCCTTGGCACTCTAATCGAGCTGACACTTCTCTCTATCGCATTCGCTGACAGGTTAAATTATGAAAAAGACTTGCGAGTTGAAGCTCAAGATGCACTACTCGATGCGCAAATCAAAATGAATCAGGATTTAGATAAAATCGTTAAATCACGCACCGAAGCGCTCGAAGAAGCGAATACGCAGCTTAAGGAACTAAGCGTAACTGACGGCCTTACTAGTCTAAAGAATCGCTACTATTTCGATAAGACCTTTAAGAAAGAAATTCACCGTGCTGCGAGGGACAGCCTCAGCTTTTCAGTTATTATGATCGATATAGATCACTTTAAGGTCCTTAATGATAAATACGGACATTTGTATGGTGACTACTGTCTAACTCGCTCTGCCGAGCTGATAAAAGCAGTTATCCATCGACCTTCGGATACCGTCGCACGCTATGGCGGTGAAGAAATAGCAGTGCTTCTACCCAATACGACATTAGACGGTGCTATGCGACTTGCCGAGCGCATACGTGAGCAGTTCAAAGAAAACGAGTTTTTGGATTCGGGCATTTCAACCTTTTTAACTGTGAGCATTGGTGTATCCAACGCCACCCCTACTACAGACACAATCAAGCACGCGATTAAACTATTGGATATTGCCGATCAATGCCTGTATAAAGCAAAGGAAGCTGGGCGCGATCGAGTAATAGGCCAGAAATGCTATTTCGAGTAATACAGTGCCACTTTATCGTGGCCACTCACTGAAACACTCTCGCACTAATTCGACAAACGCCTCCTCACAAACACTAGCCATATTAAAATGAGAGTTTAAGGAATTATGTTCACAGGCATCGTTCAAGGTAAAGCAAGCATTCTTGAAATTTCAGGTACAGACAATCTAAAAACATTAAAAATAGGTTTTCCTGATGGCGCATTGAAAAACATAAGTAAAGGCGCAAGTATTGCAATTAACGGCACTTGTCTGACCGCTACCGCCTTTGATCTTGAGCAAAACTGGGCGAACTTCGACGTAATGCTCGAGACACTTAAACTAACAAACCTTGGCTCGCTACAAGAAAGCGACCAAGTTAACTTTGAGCGAGCCGCGGCTATTGGTGATGAGATAGGCGGCCATCTAATGTCTGGGCATATCCATTGCAGCGTTGAAATATGTAAAATTGACTCAGCTAACGATGTCCATACAGTTTATTTCACAACACCCGAAAATCTCCAAAAATACCTCCTACCTAAAGGCTTTGCCGGATTAAATGGCTGCAGTCTAACACTAGGCGAAGTATCTAATGAGTCCTTTAGCGTTCATCTAATACCTGAAACACTAGAGGTAACAACCTTTGGTGAACTCAAGGTAGATGATGCAGTGAACCTAGAAATTGACCCTCAAACTCAGACCATCGTTGATACCGTGGAGCGATTCATGAGCACAAAAAAGCCAGCTTAAATGCTGGCTTTAGGTCTAATCGTATCAAGCAAATATTCTAATGTGCCGAAATGACGAGTGAAGTATCCGAGATATGGAAATCAGTAAAGTAGACAGAACCGATGCTTTGACCTGTATCTCCGAAAGAGACATGGGGTAGATCCCAATCCCACGCAACGTTTATATCGTAGATTGCTTGGCCATCAACATGAATCAAAGCATCCCCATCTTTATGGATGATGTGTTGCGCTGCAGCCAACTTACTTTGAACACTTGCAAAGCCAAAACTACCAAGCGTATCATTCCCACGTTCATTATGAATTCTCATATCACGCAGTGTTAAATAAGGGTTTGTTACTGAGCGAGGTATGATTGTATTGGTCGCATTGTTCGTACTATCAATATCCAAATCTTCTACACGAAATTTCGCATCGATCCCCAGATATGAATCAGCTAGCAATATATTTCTTGGCTTACCATTCGAAGAATTGCCGGTCGTATCATGAAAGTCATTTCCTTGGTTTTTAATAACTATATCTAAATAACCTAGGTAAGCTTCCACTGAGAAATTCTTGCTTAAGGCAGTCTC
>NZ_LWGA01000805.1:0-3226 GCF_001635235.1 Oleiphilus sp. HI0117
TAGTAAGAGTAGCATTAGCTGTACCAGCACTTAATAAATACTTAATAAACAGTAACTTATGATTTTCTTATACGATTTATGCTTAAAGAGAGTGGTCAAAATACTAAAATGTGACAAAAAATCAGGTAAATATGTTTCGATAGGTAACGCCTGGTAACATTTTTGGAGGAAAGTGATTTTCTTAATTACAGTAAGTGTTTCCTTATGCAACAAAATGTGAGGCAGGTCTCACTTCTAGTTGCTCTTTTTGCGAGGTATTCCTAGTCGCTGTCTACGTTCCCATAGATTCTTACGGCTGATGCCCAGGCGCTTGGCCAGTTCTGTTTCATTCATATGGTCTTGGTTTTCGAGAACAAATTGTTGGAAATAGTCTTCGATTGATAAGCTTTTGCTAGAGGAGGCTGAAGACTTTTCGGCAGATGGGAGTTGGGAAGCTGCGCTGTAAGGGGAATTAACTTGTGGTGTAATCAATCCCTTTGGAATATTGATATCATCAACTTCCGACTCAATATCTAATAATTCAGCGGTAATCATCTTGTTATCGCAAAGAATGGTTCCACGCTCAATAGCATTTTCAAGTTCACGGACATTTCCAGGCCAGTGATATTCCTGAACGGCTTTCATTGCATCCGGACTGAACTTGATATTTGCTTGGCCAAGCTTGTCACTTGCTTTGGCAAGCAAAGTATTTGCAAGACCAAGAATATCATCGCCTCGCTCTCTTAATGGGGGGAGCTTGAGCTGGACAACATTTAGACGATAGAACAAATCTTCTCGAAATTGGCCAGTACGAGAAAGTGCCTTGAGGTTTCGGTGAGTTGCGGCAATAAGCCGAACATTAACTTGTCGAGACTGGGTTGAGCCAACACGCCTGATTTCCCCTTCTTGCAGAACGCGTAATAAGCGAGCTTGGGCTTCAAGTGGTAGTTCACCTATTTCGTCCAGAAATAAGGTGCCGCCATCAGCGGCTTCGATTAGACCGTTTCGAGCGCTTACTGCCCCGGTAAATGCGCCTTTTTCGTGACCGAATAGTTCGGACTCAATTAGCGATTCAGGGATTGCGGCACAGTTGATACAAATATATTCGTGATTACGACGATTGCTTAATTTATGGATAGCTCGCGCGGCCAGCTCTTTACCACTGCCTGTTTCGCCTTGAATTAATACGGTTGCTTCAGTAGGTGCCACTTTTTTCATTAAGTGGAACACTTTCTTCATGGCTTGGCATTGGCCGAAAATTAGTTGACCGATCTGCTTATCTGCATCGTCATCTTCATTGCTGGTCGCGCTCGCTAGAATGGGAGAGGGAGTTTGCTTCAGTATGCTGTTGACGATGTCAATCAGGTCTTTATGGTCAAAGGGTTTGGCGAGGTAATCAGCCGCACCAAGTTTCATAGCGTCGACAGCGGAGCGTAAACTGGCTTGCCCCGTAGTGACCAAAACAGGTACGCCCTGAGCTAATTTTATAATATCTGTCCCGGGCTGGTTGGGCAGGTGGATATCCGAAATGATTAAATCAAAAGAGGGTAGCGCATAAGTTTCAGCGGCCTCGTTGACTGATGATGCGACATCAACCTGGTGTAAAGCATCTTCTAGAAAATTTTGTAAACCCGCGCGGTGATCAATGTCATCTTCAATGATTAATATTCGGCGCATGTAGCCCTGCTTAAATTAGGTTTAGTTGCTTTATTGTGTGGACGAAGAATCATAACTTATTTTGACTTCATACCAAAGCTGGCACGCGAAAACTCAATATGGAGATGGAAGCTCTTTAACTCGTGAGAGAACTTTAGGGTTCCAGTGTTCAATGGCAGTTTCTAGCATTTGAGGGATAGATAAGCATTTTGATGATATCTCAATCCCCAACAGCCTAAAGATACAGCTCAAATTCTCTTTGGCTTGGAGAGAAGAGACGGCCTTCGCGTGGTTTTGTTTACTCAGCTTCTGACCTTTAGCAGATAGTACCGGGAAATGAGAGAATTCGGGAGGCTTATAGTCAAGCGCTTGATAGAGTGCCAATTGCATGGGAGTAGAGAAGAGTAGGTCGTAGCCTCTTACGACATGTGTAATATTCTGTCGGTGATCATCATTAACCACAGCTAGTTGATAAGCATAAAAGCTTTCTTTACGCTTAAGAACAAAATCATCATCTAGTTTATACGAGTGTTCACCTTGCATGCCGTCATGCCAATAATATAGTTCTTCGGTATTCCTAAACTTCTGAGCACAGTTTTGCTTATCGACAGACTGGCGTAGGCAAGCTTCATTGTGTCGACCACCGTTTGTAGCCAAGTATTTTCGACTACAGGGGCAATAGAAAATTGCTTTTCTTAAGTCCAGTTTTGTTAACAAGCTTTCGTATTCAGCACTATGTGCTGATTGAAAAACTATTGGTTCATCCGAGAATAAATGGTGGGCTTCAAGTGTCTCGATAATTTGCTGGCTAGCGCCGGGTGCTTCACGTAAGGGGTCAATATCTTCAATTCTTACAAGCCAGGTACCCGAATTTCTCCTTGCCTCTAAATAGGAAACCAAGGCAGCGAAGAGTGAACCAAAGTGTAAAGGGCCGGTAGGGGACGGAGCAAAGCGACCGCGATATGAGCTCATAGATCTAAGGATATTGGGTAGGAGTAGCTCCCACCCAATCTATCAGGATTAAATTCCTGTTTGGCGCTCTTTAATTTCAGCGAGCGTTTTACAGTCGATGCATAGGGTTGCAGTAGGTCGTGCTTCAAGCCGACGAATACCGATCTCTACACCGCAAGAATCGCAAAAGCCATAGTCATCATCTTCGATGCGGTCTAAGGTTTTATCGATCTTCTTGATTAGCTTGCGCTCACGATCACGTGTTCGAAGCTCAAGACTGAACTCCTCTTCTTGTGTCGCTCGGTCACTTGGATCTGCATAGTTAGAAGCGTCTTCTTTCATATAATGCACAGTACGATCTACTTCTTCCATTAGCTCAAGCTTCCAAGCTAAAAGGATTTGGCGAAAGTGCTCGCCCTGTTCATCGTTCATGTACTCCTCACCGTCTTTTTCGACGTAAGGGGTGAAATTCGTCATTTCTTGGGATTTTTGTTGGTTTTCCGGCATAACATTCTTCTCATTGTTACTTACTGATTGCTTCTCGTTGGCAAGCCGGGACAACGAGATTCCATTTAGCATATTAAAAAGNTAAGCCCACAAAAATTAGCAGAAACAATCAAATTAAGCCAATTTTTCTTAT
>NZ_LWGA01000806.1:0-4675 GCF_001635235.1 Oleiphilus sp. HI0117
CTTCATGAAATTGAAGACCCTACCACAAGACAAAAGGTTAAAGAATATTTTGACGGGCAACCCGACGTTCAGCTCATTGTCGAAAGTGAACTTGGTATGGGTACGCTAGTCAGGCCGCTATCAACTTACGATAGAGAGCATATGCGCATTTGCCGACCTAGGGATTTAACCTATGGCGATGCTCAAAAAGTAATAAATTACGCAGTCGGCCGACTTGGTACCGACTACGATATTCGCCAAATCTTCGATTTACTACGCTTTCTGTTTCCCTGGCTAGTGATGCCACGAAAATGGCGCTCGAGCCTATTCACCTCACATGTAGGCACCACAACGAAGACAGTCTGCTCAACAATGATCGCAGAGGCTTTTGCTTCAATTCAGTATCCGATTCTTCCCTTGGTCAAGCGCAGCGAGCAACATGAAGTAAAAATCTATCGACGCAACCCCAAACTGTGCACCCCCAGTGATTTCGATTACTCCCCCTATTTCGACATCATCAAATACCCTTTTATGAATTTTGCCCAATCACAACCTCATTACCGCCTATTGCCCTGGGATACGGACAATATTCACTCAGAACACAAACCACACCGCTAAGTGCTGGAGTTCCAGCACAGGCTAATCTCTCGTCGGCTAAAAACCATATCAAAGGTTAGCACGCCAACTTAGAAGAAAATATCATTAAAAAATGCTTGTTTTTTGAGCGATCTGACTAATACTTTGAGTGTCTGATAAGCGAAGTGCAATTATCAGCAATGAAAGACTTTCATGGATACTACTCGCACTATTTACCGGATTCGTATCCCAGCGAATCCGGTTTTTTTGCTTGACCTGAATTAAGAACATACTTCTCTTAGGTAATCTCAAATCCAAGCGATTTAATCAATAACTCTGCTCATGACTCTGCTACACTAAAACTAACAGACTGAATCTTTGTTCATTTATCAATTCTATCAAGTACTATCAGGTTCAGATTTTCAAAACACTCCAATATAAGTACGTTCAGGCACACTACCGGCTCAATGAATATTTCATTCTTAACTATTTCAAATAGTATTGGACTCCTGGCCTTCCTGCTACTCGCAGTATTTATCGCTAGCAAGTATTTACGCAGATCCGTTGATCGTTCCTTACTACTTGCTGCGCTAGCAAGCAGTTTATGGATGGGCGCATTGGTCGCACAAGGCTTAGGCTTTGATGTGCCATTCTATCTACGATACACCTTTGAACTCATTCGCAATGCAGCCTGGTTTGACGTTCTCTACGCGCTCTTGGGGATTAGCTTCATTCCTAACCAACAACAAGGCAGAGACCGCTTTTATCTCAGTTCGGCCATTCTCGCTCTGCTCGCTGCTATGGTCTTTATTACCTTGGCCCAAGGTATCTCAGGCTCACAATGGGTGTCCAGCTATTCGATTCTGTTGTTTCAGGTATCACTTTCTATCGTCGCACTTTTACTTTTAGAACAAGTATGGCGTAGCGCGAATATGTATAGCCGTTCCGGAATCAAATACCTAACCATCGCGATTGGCACCCTGTTCTGCTACGACTTCTTTATGTATTCAGATGCACTCTTGTTTCGCGAGTTATCCGCCCCACTATGGGAAACGCGCGGCGCAATTAATGCCCTGGCCGCTCCTTTTATCGCGTTGACTTTAATGAACAACCAAAAACAAGTCATCGGAATGCACGTCTCACGTCAAATGGCTTTCCATTCGACAACACTGGTGGTCGCCGGAATCTACCTTATCTTAATTTCTGCCGGTGGCTACTATATCAGTGTATTTGGTGGCACGTGGGGTGAAGCTCTACGAATACTGTTTATCGTAATCGGCCTAATAACATTAATACTTCTAATTAGCTCTCCAATTCTACGCGCACGTATAATGGTTTTTATTAGTAAGAATTTTTTCGACTATAAATACGACTATCGCGACGAATGGATCAAGAGTACACGCGCGCTTTCTGATACAGATACCTCCCACCCTCCATCACTACAGGCGATAAAAATCCTTGGCGACTTGGTCGGGAGCCAGTCGGGCGCGATCTGGATTAAAGACGAGGAAGGTTTATTCAAACCCAAAGCACAATACCACCTACCTGATGCAAAGTTCGGAGACATCGACCATCATTCCGAGCTAATAACCTTCTTCACCCAAAATGACTGGATCATCAACCTCGATGAATACATGCTAGACCCAAGCAAATATAAGCTGATCGAAATTCCGGAAAGCATGCTTCACCTCGAGCACCCATGGCTGATTCTGCCCCTTGGGGTCGGTGAAAACCTATCCGGATTAGTCTTGCTATGTGAACCCATCGCAACGATTGACCTAAACTGGGAGAATTACGACCTGTTGAAAATTGTTTCTCAGCAAGCATGTAGCTACATTGTTCAAAGTGACTCTCAGGAAAAGCTAGGTACTGCCATGCAGTTCGAAGCGGTAAATAAAGCATCTGCCTTTCTGGTTCATGATATAAAGACCATTATCGCGCAGCTATCTTTGCTCGTTAAGAATGCCGAAAAGCACAAATCCAACCCTGCTTTTGTTGACGATATGATTCGCACGACAAGCCATACAGTCGAGAAAATGGATCACCTGCTACAGCAAATTCATAATCCAAACCAGAACAATGAGGAAGCTTCCGTTGAGCTAGGTGAAATATTGCTAGAGATCTACCAAAGTCATAAAAAATCTAGCCCATCCCCGTCTTTAGAAGCACTTGAGCAGCCAATATGGATACATGCAGACAAAGAACAACTGCGTTCCGCAATAGGGCATATCGTTCAAAATGCCATAGATGCGACCGACAAAGCAGGAGAGGTCTCCATTGCCAGCAAGCAAACTTCCGAGCATATCTTTCTTTTTATACAAGACAGCGGCATTGGTATGAGCGAAGAGTTCATTCAGAACCAATTATTTAAGCCTTTTGAAAGTACCAAAGGCCTTACGGGTATGGGAATCGGCGTGTACCAAAGCCGTGAATATTTAAGAAAACTAGGCGGCACAATCAGCGTCACGAGCCAGATAGAAGTAGGCACCTGCTTCACCTTAAAAATTCCTCTGGCTAAAGGTTAATTCAAGGGTAAAATTTCAATGCTATTTCAAAGACTGTACGGGTAATTAAACGTGAAACGAAAACTTTTAATTGTAGAAGATGATCCTGGCCTACAAAGCCAAATGCGTTGGTGTTTTGAAGGCGTTGACGTACATCTCGCATCAGACAGGGAAGCTGCGTTGTCCATACTCCGTCGTGAAGAGCCACAAGTCGTGACACTGGATCTTGGACTACCTCCAGACCCAGGCGGTTCAAGCGAAGGCTTTCAAGCGCTCGAAGAGATACTAAGGCTAGCCCCAACAACAAAAGTAATCGTTGTTACTGGACGGGAGGAAAAAGAAAATGCTGTCAAAGCTGTTGGCTTGGGCGCAAGTGATTTTTTCCAAAAACCTTTAGATGCCGATATTCTTTCATTTATTGTTGATCGAGCCTTCCGCATGCATGAGCTGGAGAAGCAAAATCAAGAACTATCAACAGGCTCATCCTCATCACGCTTAGCGGGCATTATAGCGAGTAGCAGCAAGATGCTAGAAGTCTGTCGAATGATAGAAAAAATAGCACCTGCTGATGTGACGACCCTTTTATTAGGTGAAACCGGGACAGGAAAAGAAGTACTCGCGAAAGCAATTCATCAAGTTAGCCCAAGGCAAGATAACCCGTTTGTCGCTATTAACTGCGGAGCAATTCCTGAAAACCTGCTTGAAAGCGAGCTATTTGGACACGAGAAAGGTGCTTTTACTGGCGCAACCCAAACCAAACAAGGAAAGATTGAACTCGCAGATAGCGGCACTTTATTTCTTGATGAAATTGGCGACATGCCGATGCCGCTTCAAGTTAAGCTATTACGCTTCCTTCAGGAAAGAGTGATTGAAAGAGTTGGCGGCGTTAAACCGATACCCGTAGATGTTCGAGTTGTTTGCGCAACCCACCAGAATGTCCAACAACTCATTGACCAAAACTTATTCAGAGAGGATCTCTATTATCGAGTGAGTGAAATTTCTCTCAATATCCCCCCCATCAGGGAGCGTGACGGTGATGCGATTATCATTGCACAAGCTTTGCTTAAAACTTTCGCTCAACAAATGAACCGTCCGACATTAGCATTTAACGAAGATGCGATGCGAGCAATAAAGAGCTATGAATGGCCAGGTAATGTTCGAGAAATTATTAACAAAGTAAAGCGGGCAGTCATCATGGCTGATGATAAGCTTGTCACGAGCTCAGACCTTGAGCTGTCAAATGATGCTTGTGCGACTGAAGAGGCGCTTAATCTTCGCCAAATAAGAGACGCAGCAGAAAAAACGGCAATCACACAAGCTATTCATGCCGCACAGAATAATATGGCGCAAGCAGCTAGACTACTCGGAATTACTAGGCCGACACTCTATAACCTGACGGAAAAGTTTGGAATTAATACCCACGAGCAATAGCCCTATTCGCTACACTCATAGGAGTAAGAAAAAAGCCTGCTTCATGCAGGCTTTTTCTCAAGGGTTACTGCTTGGCTCGAGCAGCGTTTAAATGCTCTTCAATTTCTTCCATTTCCGGAGCGAGCTTATGTGCTTTCTCTAGATAAGGTAAGCCTTCAGAAACCTTCCCGTTATCAACGAGTACC
>NZ_LWGA01000807.1:0-2943 GCF_001635235.1 Oleiphilus sp. HI0117
GGTTTTCGATAGTGACATCCACTTCTGCGGCTTGCACAAAAGGAGCACTAAAAGCTGGAAGTAAAAGCCCCAGCGCAATTTTTTTGATACTTGAGTGAGTTTTTTTCATGTCAGTTTCCTCCGGAAAACATTTATGTTGTTTTGGTGGAAACATTGTTACGCATAGGCTCAGCTACATTCCTCACGAAAGTATCACGAAAGAGTAATTAATTTATCGCTCAGCTTTTTTCTATAAACTTAACACTATGAAAGAATCACGATTGCACTATTGACCCCCTGTTAAGATGCGCCTATTATCCCTCGCGCTTGGAAGCCATCGATACTACTAAAACTACAACACGGACGTGAAAGCCAACCCTCTATGCGACCTTGCTAGAAACCTTGGCCACCATATACTCCGCGATACAATCCTTCAGCATCATACGTAATTTTCTAGGGACTATCAGCCTCCCACTGCATTCGCTCGCCTATAGGACGCCATATACATTTCCGGTACCTTACGAGCGAGTCGAGGCTGAACAATGACAGGAGAACGGATATGTCAACACTCAACAAAAAGATTGCAGCCCATCTTGAGGAGCAATTTCCCCCTGAGTTTGATGAGAAGTGGGTAAGTAAATTACTAACCGATAAAGAACCCAAAGTAAAAAAAAGAGTCACTAAACGAAAGACACCTGATCATGAAAAAGCTCTTCTAAAAGATATCGCACTGATCGAAGCCGAGATAAGAAAACAAAAGATAATCAGAAAAGCTAATTCAAGCAAAGCAGTAAAAGCAAGGAAGCCGGTTTCCAAACCTCCTCAAAAAACAAATGAACCTGAGTCCATGAGCGCTATCGAAAAGCAAAAAAAAGCACACATAAGTAAAAACCAAGCAGGCCTTGATTCAAACAATACACCGAACAAAAGAAATTCTCGCCGCCTTCTATCACGCCTTAAAAAACGTTAAATCAAGCTGACTCCTAAATTGATATATAAGCCCACTGAACTTAATTGGGCTTATATATCAATCAGCATATACGCCTATACAGCACCCTGCTTTCCGAAGAACTGCCCCACATTAGTTCAAGCCTCTTCCACCAAATTTATCGCGCCTCAAAACAAAGCTTGCGTCAAAAACAAAATTAGATCATTGTGCAATATATAGCACTTTAATTTTTTCATCAGTCAACAAAAGTGAACCAGAGCTCACATTACACTGTAAACAAAAATGTTACGAATTGTTAATCTCGGTACCCTAAAATGCTTCACGAAACTAAATTCCCACTCATAAAAGCTCATTTTGCCCGAAGATTAAAAGAACTAAGGAATGCCTACGGTCTAAAAAGAGGCACACCATTAAAGCAGCAAGAACTTGCTGAGGCGATTGGCGTTTCACGACGGGTCTATATCGATTGGGAGAACCCGACTAAAACAAATTCTGTTCCAACAGACATTAATAAGCTGATTGCTCTGTGTGAAATTCTAGATACCGACCTGATATACCTATGCACGGGGCTTTTTGATGGCCAAAAAGAGCGTAAGCATCAAGATAATTACGTAAACGTTTACTCTAGATACAGCCAAAACCCCGATTTCTACCTAATGGTGAACTTTTTAATGCGCTGGGATGATGAAGTACTTAAGAAAATGACAGCCTATTTTGAGAGTTTAACTGACTTCTATGAGGGGCAACCTTTGATAAAGTAGGGCTAAGAATAAGCCCTACATTAGGCGCTCTTACTGGACTTCGTTAATAGTTAGCCAATAAGCCAGAACACTTCTTAATTGACGGTTCCAATTGGTAACATCCAGATCCTGCCGCACGCAACTCCTTGCACCAATGCGGTAGGCCTCTTTGATTTCATTTTTTGAAAACCCTGCAGAAATCAAAACAATCGGCACAGAGTGAAAACGCGCCTGGTTCATCAGTGACTTGATCACATCAATACCTGTAAAGAACGGTAGCTTGTTATCTAAAATAACCAAATCTGGCGTGCGACTTCCAGGGTCACCCAGTACGTCAATCGCCTGCGCACCATTCTGCAGCATGCATAAATCAACTTCCTGCTCGTGCTGTTCGATAATCCTAGTGACCAAGAAACTCTCGTCAGGGCAATCATCGACAACAACATATGGATTCGGCATTAATTATCCTTTCAATTATTTTCCAATCTTTTATTCTATCCTTATTCGCTTTAGTTTGAACAGACCTCGGAAAGCCAACGGAATCCGTTGAGTGAAACAGCCGTAACATCATAATAGTAGCCATTAAATAAATATTTCATTATTGTGGTAATTATGAGCGACGAATACGGACACAGATTAAAAGCTTTTTCATTAAGAATGGAAAAAGAGCTTAGAAGAAAGCTTGAAGAACAAGCGAAACAGAATGGTCGAACCTTAACTTCGGAAATCAACCATCGCTTGGAAAACTCTCTTGATGAAAGCGAAAAAGAATCTGAACTAAAGAGTGTTGAAGAGTCACTAAGCTCTCTGCATGAAAAGTTAGATCACCTTTCAGCAAAAAGTTCAGATTCATAGATCAAGCCAACTTGTATACAAGTGAACGGTTACGTTCACTTGCGCCTGTTAGAAAGTAGCCCCTCAAAACTGGTTCGGTGCGATCAGCCCCAGATAATAGCCAGCAATTAATAGCACTAACAATGATATAGATAAAGATATGCGTACAGTCAGCGCAGTGAGCACTCGTGTATGCTGATTATCATCTTTACCTAAAAAGAAAGCGCCCGCACCAAGACTGACAAGAACCGCCAACAAGTTAATTAGTATTAGAATTTTATAAAAGCTCATGGGTCACCTTTTTTTAAGTCTTATTCTGATAGGCTTTGTTCTAGCTTCAGCGTAACAGAAAAATAATACTCAATGAACTGCGACTGACCATTAAATATGCCCTATTCTTTTCAGCCTAAGTTTTTCCTCTCTTTGTTTTGCACCCTAATG
>NZ_LWGA01000808.1:0-7276 GCF_001635235.1 Oleiphilus sp. HI0117
CGGTAGCATCTCGAATTTGTCCTGTTGTTATTCCGGTAGTACCCCGAATCAGTCTTTTCGTCATCCCGGTAGTGTTTGAGCCGGGAGCCATAAGGTTAAGACTTGGATGGATTCCCTCTCAAAATACTGCGTGAATGAGGGTAGGGTATGGTGGTTCCCATGTATTTGGCCGAAATACTATTTTTTGGTGGCCTGATTGAGATCAAAGAGTGATGTTTTGCTGCTTGTCTCTATCATTGCTTTGATCTAGACTACATCGCCATGAATAAATGAAGCAGACAATAGCTAGGTAATTAAGTACGAAGCTGTTTTTAAACTGAAATATTTCAGAGATAGAATGCTTGTCAGCTTGATCTATATTAATGAGAGGAAATTATGAGTACTGTAGAAGAGCGTGTTAAGAAAATCGTATGTGAACAACTAGGTGTTAAAGATTCAGAAGTCCAAAATACTTCTTCTTTTGTTGAAGACTTAGGTGCAGATTCTCTTGATACTGTTGAATTGGTAATGGCTTTGGAAGAGGAATTTGAAACTGAAATTCCTGATGAAGAAGCTGAAAAGCTTTCTACAGTCCAGGAAGCTATCGACTTCATTATTGCTAACCAGTAATAGAAGTTCATAAAAAGAACCGTCCTTTGTGAAATCTCTGGGCGGTTTTTTTTTGTTTGTTTAGGTCGATATTTAAAAGTTAGAGGCAAGGTATGTCAAAAAGACGAGTGGTAGTCACAGGGATGGGGATGCTTTCTCCGCTTGGTAATAGCGTGTCTGAGTCGTGGAATGCAGCGCTTGAAGGGAAGAGCGGCATATCAAATATTTCTCGCTTTGATACTGAGAACTTTAACGTCAAAATTGGCGGGCAGATTTCGGACCTGGAAGTGAATGATTATATTGACCGTAAAGAAGCGCGTCGCATGGATATCTTCATGCAGTACGGCCTGATTGCAGGTATGCAGGCAGTAAAAGATGCATCTTTAGAAGACTTGGATTCAGATCAGAAAAAGCGGATTGGTGTTGCCTTTGGTTCTGGAATCGGAGGAATTGAAACCATTGAGACTGTACGTGATACCTACGTGAAATCAGGGCCTCGTAAAGTTTCTCCCTTTTTTGTACCCAGCTCTATTATCAATATGATTGCCGGGAATATCGCGATTAAATATGGCTTTAAAGGCCCAAATATAGCGGTAGTCACAGCTTGTACTACGGGCACTCATAACATTGGTTACGCAGCAAGAACGATTGCCTATGGTGATGCCGATGTGATGATAGCCGGTGGTGCTGAAATGGCGACAACACCAATTGCTGTTGCAGGTTTTAGCAATGCTAAGGCATTGTCTTCCAATGACCGACCTGCTGAAGAAGTCAGCCGCCCTTGGGATAAAGGTCGAGACGGGTTTGTACTATCTGATGGCGCAGGTGCACTGGTTTTGGAAGAGTTGGAGCACGCAAAAGCGCGTGGTGCAACAATCTATGCTGAGCTAACCGGCTTTGGTATGAGTGATGATGCCTTCCATATTACTTCGCCTATTGAAGATGGTTCAGGCGCAAGAACCGCTATGGAAAATGCTATCAACGATGCAGGAATAGAACCAGAATCGATTGATTATATTAATGCTCACGGCACCTCAACTCCGCTTGGTGATGTGGCAGAATGCAAAGCGATCAAAGACCTGTTTAAAGAACATTCTAGCTCTTTGCTTGTTAGTTCAACCAAGTCAATGACTGGTCACTTGTTAGGGGCTGCTGGCGCGATTGAGGCAATCTTTTCTGTAAAAGCTATCACTGATCAAGTAGCGCCACCAACGATTAACCTCGATGAGCCTGAAGAAGGGTGTGATTTGGATTTCGTGGCACATACTGCCAGGAAAGCTCCGATAAAAGCTGCTCTATCGAACTCCTTTGGTTTTGGCGGTACTAATGGCACTTTAATCTTTCAGGCCTTGGAAGATTAGAAATGAAAACGCGAGCTCACTTAACCTTAGTCAATGAGCTTGAGACCTCGGCAATCGATATCGCTGATCGGGGCCTTGCCTACGGAGATGGTTTATTTGAAACGCTTAGAGTGGTCGATGGAAAAATTCCTCTTCTAAGTTATCATCTGGAACGATTTAAACGTGGCACTAAGGCGCTTGATTTAGGTGAAACTGAAATGCTTGCTGGTAAGTTTGAGCGTTATGTTGGCTTGGCTTTGAAAGACCTGACTAAAGCCGCTCACCTTAAGCGAGCGATAATCAAAGTGATTCTTACGCGTGGACAAGGTGGTCGAGGTTATGCGCCACCCGATGAGCCGGAACTAAACTTTATCACACAAGTCTTTGAGTCTCCCGAATTTCCCGAGACAAACTCCGCCCAGGGAATTACTCTCCATTTATGTGACCATAAGCTCTCGCATCAGCCAGTTCTGGCAGGGATAAAACACCTCAATCGTCTAGATCAGGTGCTTGCTTCAAAGGATTTGGCTAAGTCAGGGTATGAAGAAGGCTTGATGTTGGACTACAAGAATAATGTGGTAGAAGGCACTAAAAGCAATCTACTCATTTTCACAGGCAAAGATATTATTACTCCGAATATATCGGGTGCCGGTGTGGCGGGTACTTTACGTCAATATCTACTCGATAACGCTGCTTTAACAGGGCTAGCGCTTCGTGAAGCGGAAATTAGTATCGAGGACTCAAAGTCTGCAGACGGTTTAGCTGTTATCAATAGTGTCTTTGGTCTTTGGCCAGTGAAAGAATTTGCTGGTAAGCGCTATGCAATACATAAAAATTGTGGAATCATTCAGTCTCATTTGAAGACTAGCTTTTCATATTAAATAACCTTTTTCGACATTAACTATCGTGCCTGCAAATCGCTCTTTTATCGCTCGTTTTATTCTGCTGCTTATTATTTTTGTGCTGATGCTCAGTGCCGGTATATATCGTTATTATCAATCTGAATTAGAGCGAGCAATAGCCTTTCCACGAGACGTTCTCGAAATAGAAATACCCAAAGGCAGTAGCTTCAACTCAGTGTTGAGGAACTTGATTGAAAAAGGGGCTGACATTAACCCCTGGGTCGCAAAGGTCTACGCAAAGCAAAATAAGCTTGCTAGTAAAATTAAAGCAGGTGAGTTCAGTCTACAAGGGCCTATGACGCTTCCTGCTATTTTTGAGTGGCTGACATCCAATAACCAGATTCGTTACCAGGTTCAGTTTATCGAAGGAACGAGCTACAGAGATGCCTTAAAGACCCTGGCGCTTCAAGAGAAGCTAAGTAAAACCTTGGAAGGGAAGAGCGATGATGAACTTATCCAGGCATTGAACTCTAAGAACGATATAAAGCACCTGGAAGGGCAGTTCTATCCTGATACTTATGCGTACCATAAAGGCGATACGGATCTATCAATCCTAAAGCGTGCTCATCAGCGTTTGCAGAACATTTTGCAAGAAGAATGGCAGGCTAGAGATAAAAGTACCGTATTGAAGGGCTCGTATGAAGCGCTTACCTTGGCTTCGATTGTGGAAAAAGAAACGGGAGCAGCACATGAGCGAACTGAAATCGCAGGTGTATTTAATAGGCGGCTGATTAAGGGAATGCGTCTACAAACGGACCCGACCGTCATCTATGGCTTAGGTGATCGCTATCAAGGCAATATCACCCGTAAGCACCTGAAAGAGCTGACGGCCTACAACACCTACCGAATAAAGGGCTTACCTCCTTCTCCTATCGCTTTAGTAGGGCGTAGTGCCATTCATGCAGCGCTGCACCCTAAAGAAGGCTCTAGCCTATATTTCGTCGCAAAAGGTGATGGCACTCATCAATTTTCAGCAACTATCGACGAGCATAACAATGCCGTTCGTAAGTACCAGTTAAGACGTCGCAAAGACTACCGTTCAAGCCAGTAAGGCTTGATTTCAGAGCAAGCTCAATTCCAAATAAGAAGGTACAGTGTGGACAAAGGTTTATTTATCACGATTGAAGGTGGCGAAGGCGTTGGCAAGTCTACCAACATCGCTTTTATTCAAGAAGCGTTAGCGTCAAAGGGAATTGAATCCATCATTACCCGAGAGCCTGGCGGAACGCATTTGGCCGAAGAGATTCGTGAAGTGCTCATTAAGAACCGGGAAGAAACAGTAGCGTCAGAAACCGAGTTACTTCTTATGTTTGCCGCACGCGCTCAGCACCTTCACCAAAAGATTTTACCTGCGTTGGAAAAAGGTGTTTGGGTGATTTCTGATCGTTTCACCGATGCAACTTATGCTTATCAATCTGGCGGGCGTGGTGTACCTTCTGAAAAAGTAGCCTTACTTGAAAACTTTGTTCAGGGAGACGTACGCCCAGACCTGACTCTTTTATTAGATGCTCCGATTGAAGTAGGCATGGCGCGTGCAAAAAATCGTGGTGCCCTAGATCGCTTTGAGGAAGAACAGGCAGAGTTTTTTAATAATGTTAGAGATAACTATTTAGCGCGTGCAGAAGCTGAGCCAAAGCGATTTAAAATAGTTGACGCAACACAAAGTTTGGAAGAGGTACAATCAAGTATTTCAGTCGTGCTTGAGAATATCCTGTAGGCAGAGCCTTCCATGGCTCGCAGGCGGGTTAGCACGGTGTAGATTCATATAAGGGATGGAACCCTCTGCCTACGTTCGATTGTTAAACACTATTCAATATCATTGCAACCACGATCACCTGTGGTACGGTTAGCAAAGGTAAATATAGTGCTGTCTTCCAAGACTTCATTGTGTCTTTTATTACCATCACTTCAGTGTAATCGGTCGCTACGCCTGTCATTAAAAATGCAAAGCTATTACCGGGGGCATTGGCTCGATTCATCAAGTCGGCCGCTATAGGGGTCGAGCCTTCGGAGCATACTTCAATGATTGTTGCTGCGATCAAGGTTGCTCCTAGACCAAGCAGCGTTGGCCCGAAGTAATTTTGGAAGTCCTCCAACGAAACGAAGCCTCTAATCGCTGACGCTAATAGAACACCAAATAACAACCAGCGGATCACCATTCTAGAACCGTTTAAGCCGCGCTTGCCGATATCAAGGGCTAGCGCTTGTGTCCATTCTACCGATGCAAATTTGGATTTAGCTTCACGCCAAAATTGAAAGTCTTCAGGCAAGTCATTCGCAACGCTATTTTGCGGAAGAGAGCCTTTCTGTTCTAGTCGATCAAACAACCAGCCGGTGGTAATTGCCAATACCATCGACAGGGCAATAAACAAGAGGGTCCATGGCAGCCCTATGAGTGCCACCATGATTATCGTCAGTGATAGTGAGTTCCAAGGGCTGGCAATAAGAAATGCCATGACTTGGCCGAGACTGGCACCTTTGCGCCTTAGCTCCATGCCGACCATTAGTATTCCGTGACTACATAAATCGAGTAGTACGCCTGCCAATGTCGCGCGCCACAGACCTTTGACGGTGCCTCCTTTTCCCAGAATCGAGATGATAAATTCCTGGGGTATACGACTTAACACACCGACAAAAGCAATGGCGAGCAGTATGCTCCACCACATAGTGTTTAGCAGTTCTTGAACGCTGTGGGCAATGACACCATACCAGTTGTCATGAGAGGGTTCGCTGAGTGCCAACACATAGAAGATAATTGAAAGCGTTAAGCTCCCCCAGAGTAACCAGTCTCGCTTTTCTGGAGAGTCTTCACAGCAACTGTTAGTTGCGGGCTCGCTCGTTGCCTTACTACTGCTGGAGCAGCATGACGTAGTATGTACGGGCTGTTTTTCTTTGCTGCAACAACTTGAACTACTTTCAGGCTTTTCAGGGTTATTTTTTTCAGAACTAGAGCCGCAGCAGCTTGATTTCGTTTCTTTCATAGCTTTACCCCTCCCTGTGTCGTTAGTTGCTCTGGTGCCTCGCTAAGCTTATCAAGAATAGCGCAGTGAGGGTCATTGTTAGATTGGCATTGGCTAGCGAGGTCTAGCAGGCACTGGTGCATCAGCCTAAGCTCAGCTATTTGCTCTTCAACTAATTTTGCTTTGTCCAAGACGAGGGATTTAACCTCGTGACTTTGTCGGCCTTTATTGTTGAAAAGATCAAGCAAGTGGCGACACTCATCAATATTGAAGCCTGTCTTTCGGGCGCGCTGGATAAACTGGAGCTGTTCCAGATCTTGTTCTGAATATTGTCGATAGCCGTTGGCAGAGCGCGAGCTAGGATGAACCAGGTCGATCTCTTCGTAGTAGCGAATGGTTTTAGAATTAAGGCCTGTTAGCTTTGATATCGCGCCGATATTCATCGTGCTACTCCTATATAAATTGATCTAATATGGAATAGCATAAACCTTACAGCTACTGTAAGGTCAATACAAATTTATTGAATTCGAAATTTATGACGAAAGTGGTCAGTGTAGGTGGGTATGACCATAGTCAAAATAACTCAAGTAGACAGAGCCTTCCATGGCTCGCTGGCGGCTTAGGGCTGGTTGGTTTCATGTGAGGAATGGCGTTCTCAGCCTAAGAATGAATAAGCCTCAACCACGACGCCATGCATGAAATTTCTCAAGAAACTGCAATACCTTCTCAGGCGCGTTGGCTTTTTTCCAGTTACCAGCGACAAACTTATTGGTTTCCGCCAGGGTTGGGTAGATATGAATCGTGCCCAGGATCTTATTCAGACCTAAGCCATGCTTCATTGCCGTCACGTATTCAGCAATAATATCCCCGGCATGATGACCGACAATCGTTACCCCAAGAATTTTATCTTTCCCGGGGACGGTTAGCACCTTGATAAAACCATGAGCCTCACCATCGGCAATAGCTCGGTCTAAATCATCAATATCATAACGGCTTACATCATAAGCAATACCTTGTGCTTTGGCTTCCTGTTCGTTGATGCCGACACGGGCCACTTCCGGGTCTGAAAAAGTCGCCCAGGGAATGACGCGATAGTCTGCCTTGAACTTCTTGAATAAACCGAATAAACCGTTCACAGCGGTATACCAGGCTTGGTGAGAGGCCGTGTGCGTGAACTGATAAGGCCCGGCCACATCGCCGCACGCATAGATATTGGGGAAGCGCGTTTGAAGGAATTCGTTCACCTCTATCGTGCCTTTATCCGTTAAGGGGATATTCAATTTATCTAAACCAAAGCCCTCTGTATTCGCTTTACGTCCGACTGCCAATAGCAAAACATCATATTCAATTCGCTGTTCAGTGCCGTCAATGTCGGTGCACAACAGAACTTTTTGGCCATTATCAGTAATAAACTCTGTTGGCTGATGGTTTAATCTAAGATCAATGCCTTCCTCAATAAAGCGCTTTTGAACCTCTGCGCTCACGT
>NZ_LWGA01000809.1:0-13719 GCF_001635235.1 Oleiphilus sp. HI0117
GCCACGATAAAGTATTCACACTTAACAAAGGATCAGCAGTTTTATTTTCGCTATCAAGCATCAATATTTCCTAAGAACTGCCAGGCTTATTGTTCGCATTGGATTTGAGTGAAAGAGGCAAGCCTGCGACAACTAAATCGACCTGATCACAAAGGCTTGCCAAGCTTTGATGTAACAGCCCTGCTACATCACAATATTTACGACTTAAATCGCCTAAAGGCATGACTCCCATATTGGTCTCGTTGGAAACCAAAATTAATTCTACATTTGTTAGACTGACAGCCTCGACAAATCGATCAAGCTCTAACTGGACGCGTGTTTTGTCTTCAAGCATCAAAAGATTAGTGACCCATAAGGTAAGACAATCAACAACGAGCACTATATCTTCACCAGCACGTTCCTCAAGCACTTTTGCCAACTCTAGCGGCTCTTCTATCACACACCAATGATCTGGCCGATCTGCCTTGTGACGCTCAATTCGTGCTGCCATCTCCTCATCCAGTGCTTGTGCAGTGGCAAGCAAACAAATCGACGATGCACTATTGTTTGCCATAACTAGCTCTGCTTGCTGTTCTGCATATCGGCTCTTGCCAGATTTTACCCCTCCAAGAATGAGTCTTTTCATCCGGTCTGCTCCAGTAACTCTATCAGCTTATCCATATCAATCGCTGACTCAAAAGCATTGGCTAAGCGCTCCAACTGCTTCTCACGCACTTCTTCAAGGTTGACAGTGGTATCTGATCTTAGTCCAGCCCACTCTAGCAGTGCTTGCAATGCTTCCGGTGAATCAAATATACCGTGCAAATAGGTACCCTTAACCAGGCCGTCACTACTAGTTGCGCCATCTGTACCCGCGAGAGAAGCGTCACCCGTTGATGACCCCAAATTGACAATCATCGGGCGCGCCAAGTCATGTCCTGTGGTCACTCCCGTATGAATTTCATAGCCTTTTACAGGTGCTGAACTTTCGGCTAACTCGCCCACACAATTAAGTAATTTCTTTTCAGCCAACAAGCTAGTCGCACACGAAAGCAAAGCGAAACCTTCACTACTGCCTGGCCGACCTTCTACACCACTTTCATCAGTGATTAATTGCCCTAGCATCTGATAACCGCCACATATTCCCAACACCTTTCCGCCATACCTTAAATGACGATTTAAAATGTCTTTCCAACCATTTTGAACTAAGAAACCTAAATCAGAACGAACGGATTTGGAGCCCGGCAATATGATCAAATCCGCAGGCGGAACCGGGTCCCCTACATTGATATAACGAAAATCAACATCAGGATGCAAACGCAAAGGGTCAAAATCTGTATGATTACTTATACGTGGAACAACCGGCACAATTACACGAAATTTATATTCAGAACTTGGATCGAGTATCTGCTCTGGCAAAGCATCCTCTGCATCAAGGTGTAGACCATGAAGGTAAGGCAGAACACCAAGCACCGGTTTTCCCGTATACGATTCCAGCCAGTCCAAGCCAGACTGAAGCAAGGAAATATCACCTCTAAATCGGTTAATGACGAAACCTTTGATACGCGCTTGCTCAGACTCAGACAGCAATGACAAAGTACCGACCAAATGTGCAAACACACCGCCGCGATCAATATCGGCAACTAAAATAACCGGGCAATCCACTTCCTCAGCAAAACCCATGTTTGCGATATCTCTGTCGCGTAGATTAATCTCTGCCGGTGAGCCAGCACCTTCAACAATGACATGCTGAAATTCATTAGCAAGTCGCTCATGTGAACTTAGCACCGCAGCCATCGCAACCTGTTTATATTCATGGTAAGACGTCGCAGACATGTTGCCTCTGGACTTACCGTGAATAATCACCTGCGCACCGGTATCTGTTTCAGGCTTCAACAAAACCGGATTCATATCCGTTGTCGGCAAAACACAAGCAGCGTGCGCCTGCAATGCCTGCGCTCGCCCTATTTCGCCACCATCAACCGTAACAGCACTGTTGAGCGCCATATTCTGAGGCTTAAAAGGCGCCACTTTATGGCCGCGCCTCACCAAACAACGACACAAAGCAGCCACTAAGGTACTTTTACCCGCATCTGAAGTGGTGCCTTGTATCATCAGTGTTGTCATATCTTAACCTTTACTCAATTAGTCGTTCACAACTATCGACGAGCTCAGCGTATCAAGGTCAATCCTCTCAATACCACCTGTGTACTCAGCAGCACGGTCACCCGAAGCATAACGCCCCACTCCTGTTATGAATAAATCTCCTGCAAAAAGGTCTATTTCAATTGGGTTCTTAACGGTTAGCTCTAAGCCATCTAGTTCACCAGTACCAATTGACACTTCTGCGTCAGTCAGTGTATCAATTGCGATTAGGTAGGCTTGATTCGGCGCATACGAGCTATCAAGTCCCTGAGTGACAACATACAATACGTCTTCATGGATCAATGCAGCAGAAGCATTCGGGAGGCCGTCTTCATCATAATGACTGATATCAATACTATCTAATACGAAATCATCTGACGAGCTATCAGTAACGCTTGGATCGATGACAAGAATTGACCCTTCTCCCCAGCGAATAACATAGGCTTTATCATCAGATGCGAAAAGCACATCATATGGGTTACTGTTGCTTTCGCCGTCTTCATCATTCAAACCGTACTGCCAGGTTAAGGTGTTTGGGTTGTCTATATCGTACTTCGATAAGTTATTTTCACCGTACTTACCTATTCTGTAGTAGTCACTTCCATTTACTGCCACATCGATATCAGAACGATCCGTAGCTGCAAATCCTTCAGTGTGGTCAAAAGGCGCAACTGCTTCCGCAATTGAAATATCACTAGATGAATAATCAGATGCAACACCTTTAATAAATGCACAAGCATTCGCGCAATCGCCACTCAGGTTTTCTGAAAAGGTAATGCTTCCCGGGTTATTGC
This sequence comes from Oleiphilus sp. HI0117, assembly GCF_001635235.1. Classification (NCBI taxonomy): domain Bacteria; kingdom Pseudomonadati; phylum Pseudomonadota; class Gammaproteobacteria; order Oceanospirillales; family Oleiphilaceae; genus Oleiphilus; species Oleiphilus sp. HI0117. The sequence continues at coordinate 2,919 of NZ_LWGA01000809.1, forward strand.
TTAACTGAATCGTATCAACCACTGCGTTATTACTAGTATTAAGAATCTGAATCTGAGGTGTTGCAAAGTCTCCAACACCTACCCACAACTGCCCCGATGGGCTAAGTTCCAGCGACTGTATATCGACACTCTCGAAACCGGTAACAGGCTCCGTTACTACCGCACCCGTTGTAGGGTTAAACTGATAAAGACTACTAGAACCCCAGCTTTCGTTTCCCTGAAAGTACGCCAAAGTATCGCTAACGTAAACTGATGCGGCAATATTTCCATACAAACCAGCTGTTTCAGATTTGATACTGTTGTCACTTGAACAACCAGTAACGCCAATCGCACCTAGCGCCAATAGCCCTAAGACTAGTTTTTTACCTGCCACATTTTTTTCAATATTCATTACTTGCTCCTATTAATAGTATTTACACACTATCGATCAAAATTGATGAGCATAAGAAACAAACCACTGACGCCCGGGCCCTGGGAATCGGTTGTATTTGCTTACACGCTGACCACTAACATTCTTAATTTTAAATTCGAGTGAATCTTTTTCACTTTTAAAGCCAAGACTGGCGTTAACCTGCTTAACGTCGGGAAGTTCGGCCACACCAGCTGAATCGTAAACACCACCCGACTGCCGTACATATTCCAAGCCAACCGAACGCCCTTGGTCGGCAACCCGCATCTCAACAGTTCCGGAAAAGTCATAAACGCCCGGCAAGGACTCCCCCCTGAAGGCTCTAGAGTTAGATTTATCTTCAGTATCTTGGAAGGTGAGGTTCGAATTAATACAGACAAAATTCGATAAGTGAAGCTCATTGCTGACTTCAATACCGATCACTTGCGCTTTAGAAAGATTCTGCGGTTTGCCAATGCCTCGCGAGTTGTAAATAGTGACAATGGCATCGTTAAGATCACGATAAAACAAAGCGAGCGTACCGGATGTTCTGGTTGACTGATAACTAAGGCTAATATCGGTGTTTAGGGCTTTTTCCTCAACAAGGTCTTCATTGCCTAAAGTGAACCCGCGATCACCATACATTTCATTTAACTCGGGAAGTCTAATATTTCTGGAGATGTTGGCCCTGAATTGAACCTCAGCACTTAGCTGTGCAAGCAAACCAAGCTGGAGGTCATGATAAAACTCAGCAACCTGATCCTGCTTTATTTCATCTACGACAGAGATCCCACGAGCACTACCATTGACCAACCAAAAACCTGAATTAGACAGCCATTCATCTTGTAGCCCGACAACAGTTGTCACGCGCTGATATTGACTAGAAGTGCCTTCGATGCGTTCCTGTAGATCGTAGCCTTCGATCTTTGCGCTTAACAGTGCGGCCCAAAGATTCGCACCGGAAGAAAAACTAGCTTTAATATTTCCACCAAATGATTTTGATACAGTTCGGTCATCATTTCGCAATAAACCTACTTGATTTTTCTCATCCCGAAATATCGTTTCTTTATAAAGTCCATATAAACTATAGTTAAAAACAATACCGCGCCTAAGATGCTGCTCTATATTGGCTTGCATCGAAAAGAACTCTGAGTCATAGGTGGCATCATTGTCTGCAAGGTTTTGTATCTCTGGAACACCCTGCTCTTTATTAGAGTATTGCGTAGTTAAACTAAATCGATACGCCTCATTAACCTGCTCGTTAAATGATGCCAGAAGTGATGTATGTACAACATCATTATTGTTCTTATTTTGATCATAATCGTCGGCGTAATAATCGGGCGTATCGTTTGTATTGATGACTGTATAGTCATTGTCAGCACTAAAGTGCTCAGCAGAAAAAAGATAATTAAGGGTATCCAGACTCCCTTTATACGATGCTGCAGCACGTTTGAGGCCTTCTGAACCAAGACTTGAACTAAGTAAGCCACCGGCTTTTCGTGCACCACCGCTAGTCTTGATATTAATTGCCCCACCAATCCCGGCTTGCTCTAAATATATCGGGACATTACCCCGGTATATTTCTACCTGTTCAACCGCACCAAGTAAGAACTGGCTCAAGTCGACAGCCCCCTGGTAGGAGCCATTCAGCAATACACCATCCAAGTACACGTTTACTTGTTTACTAGATGAGCCGCGAACACTAACAGAACTGAAACTGCCAAAGCCTCCAAGATCTCTGACTTGAACCCCCACTTGGCGCTCAACTATATCGGCAACGCTTACGGCATCACTAGAGAAATCTTCTTTCTTGATAACGGTAACTAAACCAGTATTGCTTGAGGGGTCAACATCAGTCAGCTTGGGGCGTGAAGTTTGAACAAGTACTTCGTTATGTTTTCCTAATATTTCCTGTGCATAAGCATGATAGGAAAAAATTATAAGTACTAAATAGGCAGCAACAAGTCTAAGCACAACTCACCCAACAGCATGTGATGATGGCNTACGAAGGAAGTAAAAAATATACTGGAGAAAAATTACGCACAGCAATATTTTCAAATATCGCCCTCCGCAATACCTTAAATTAAGTTCTCAGGCCGGTCTCCGGGCTTATGAGCATCTGATCACTGTCAGTAGAACTAGCGCCTTCCCATGTATTAATTACACAGTGGCGAGAGCTAGTCCTGTTACTCAATTACCGTTGCGGGGGCAGCGTTGGACTTATTCACTGCTTTAACATACAGCCTTCACCAACTTCCCGTTTCATTCTTAGCAAATGGACAAAGCCAAGAACACCTGTAACGTGGGCGCTAATGTAATAATGTCAGGTTTAAAAGTCAAGTATGCAAATATTTAGGGCCAGAGTAAAAACGGCTATTTTTATTCTGGCCCTAAATATTTATTGCTCTGGAATAGTAAAGTAAAAACTTGCGCCTTTGCCAACCTCAGAGTCGGCCCAGACCCTCCCTCCATGCTTTTCGACAATCCGCTTAACCGTTGATAAACCGACGCCGGTGCCATCGAAGTCACTTTTGTTATGCAATCGCTGGAAGGTCGAGAAGAGCTTACCGGCATGTGACATATCAAAACCTGCACCATTGTCCTTAACCTTAAACACGCGCTCTGTTCTTCCGAGTTCGTCCTCTACCAAAGCAGAGCTAAATGCTATTTCTGCAGATTCTGTCTTGCTACTGTACTTCCAGGCATTGTTTATCAGGTTTTCAACGACTGAATGCATCATTCTGGCATCACCATTGATATTCATATCTGGCTGAATATAAATATCTACGACACGCAGGGGATAGGTATCGCGCAGATTGGCCACTACTGTGTCAGCAATTTCGCTTAAGTTTAGGTCTGTTCTTTTTACTTCTTTTCGCTGCATTCGTGACAGGTCCAGCAAACCGTTAATCAAGTCTTCCATCGACTTGGCACCGGCAACGACTTTCGCCAATATCCGTTGCGCTTCTTCATCAAGCTGCGAGGCGTAATCATCAAGTAAGATATCACTAAAGCCTTTGATCATGCGTAAGGGTGATTTTAGATCATGCGATACAGTGTAACTAAATGACTCCAGTTCTTTATTTGCTGAGGCTAATTCAACATTAGCCTGGTCCAGATCTCGTGTTCGCTGGGCTACTTTCTCTTCCAAACTAGCATTCAGGCCCGTCACTTCATTAAACAAACGCGCATTTTCAAGCGATATAGCAGCCTGTGTCAGTAAGACTTTTATCACACTCATGCGCTGCTCGGTAAAGACCCCTGTACTCAAGTTATTCTCTAAGTACAGAGCGCCTATTTGAGATTTTCGGTAAACAATTGGCAAACATAATACCGACTTTGACCTTGCTTTCGATATATAAGCATCCTCTTTAAACTCGCCGTCAGCGCAAGCATTTTCTAGCCAGATTGTTTCACCTAAACGAAGTGTTAAATTGATTATGTCCTGAGGAACATTCACGGACTTTTCCAGAGGTATATGCATTAAATAGGAAGCCTGATCGTTTGGTAAATCGACTTGAGCTTCTATCTTTGGCCCCTTCAGGCTCTGTACAACCAAGACCCCAATATGTGCACCTGCATTTTCAAGAATTACTTTCATCATGCTTTCAATGAGGTTGTGTAAATCCAACTCCCCCGACAGGGTCTGCATTGACTTTATGATTGACTGAAAATCCAAAGCCTCTCCCGACCTGACTGAACTGGTCGCGGATAAGCCAGTTGAAAACTGCTGAGTCAGCGTAACATTTGACGAATTACTAAATGTGGCTGGCACTGTTTTATCACGTTTCTCACTTATAGCCAGCTCAGGATAACATGCTAATAGCCTATCAATTTTGGCTTTATTCCCCCAACTCTTGTACCAGCTATGTGCCCGTTTAATCGGAACATCGGCAAGGGATTCAAAACCAATATCTATTAAGTAGCGTCCAAAGAATTCGTTTGATAAACCGGCATATTGTCTAAAGCCGTTTTCCTCGGCTTCCTTTATGGCCTGTTTATAACGCTTTGCCGTTTGTTCAAAAGGCGCGCCATCTAAGGCAAGCTGCTCTGCTTCTACCAAAGCAATTTTATGCTCATGATTAAGAGAATATAAATCGGCTCGAAGCTGAAGAATGTGCTTGAGCTCGTTTGATACTTTCTCCAATTTTTTGAATGCTTGATGACTAGCGCCTACAAAGCCCTCTCTCTGAGCACGAATAAAGGCAAGATTACTAAGGCAATATAGGTCAACCATCATAAAATGGCTTTTGAAAAGCCCGTAACTTGCAACCGCGTCAAACAAATGCGCAACCAGTGTTTCGCAATCCGCTTCGTCCCAGAAGAAGTATTCAAAACGGCAATACATGAGAAAGGCTTTGAAAGAACTACCATTGATAATTGCTAACGAGGTCGCCTCGAAGTTTTCGTCGCCAAGCAAGTATTCGTGCTTAAGATAAGATTGCCAAGAGTTTTCAAGTATCGGCAGAAAAGGAACACGCAAAGACTTTTTCTCGACAAAGGCCTTCGCCTCCTCATACTCTGTTAGTAACTCTTCAATGGGAAAGCCCGCAACCGCTTTGATCGTTGACTTCGCAGATAAGCACACCCCTGCTCTAGCAAGCTCTCCTGTCTCAATCCCGGCTTCGAAGCCTCTCTCGTAAGCGTAATATGACTCTGTGACGTGTCCTTTTAGATGTGCAAGTGACACTCCAATTCCATTCCATGCAGAAGCGGAGTCCCTACAGTTCGGATTACTTTCCAGCCACTGCTTAGCTTTTTCACCAGCTTCATAGGCTGCCCCATACTCATCTCTTAACGCCAATAGCATGCCATAGGTAGTTAAGGTCACCGGTGTTGCATCAGTTCGACCATGCAGTGTTGCAGATATCAAACTAGCCTGAATACAAACAGAAGCGAATTCTATGCGTTGCATCAAAAAGCCAGCTAAACCGAAATTAACCAAAACATAATTAGTTAAGTGATGCGACCGATCTTTACATTCTGGCCAGTTTTCAAAATCCTTAATCGGACGCTTAGCCAGCGCATCCCTTAGTTGCGATGCTTGCTCTAACATGATGGCTTTGAGAGAACTTAGGTCATCAGGAATATCAATACCCAATATTGACAAAGCCTGCCGCCCCATTTCTAGCCCAAGTGCGTAGTCTGAGCGGCCTATGGCTTGCACAAGCAGGTAGGCAAGCAACTCCACCTTGTCTAAAGGATCAATAGCATTATCGACCAGCTGGGAGTAAAGTTGCTTAGATGCTTCAAGGTCTCCGTTTAAGTATGCAGCTTCCGCTTTGATTTTATAGAGCTTGAAGCACTTATCATAACTCTCAGCCCATGCATTATCGCCCAATAAAATTAATGCCAAGCTTGAGTATTGATCAGCAGCAAGCCACACACTTGATAGCTTGGCTTTCTCAGCAGCCAAAACATTAAGCTCGATCAGGTTTTCAATTTCCAACTGATCGGAAATAAGCGAGATGCCATGATTAAGCTGCTCCACAAGCTCAAACACCCGTTCTTCTTTTTCGTCATCACTATAAGTCTTATATAGACGCCAGCCTATACTCAGGTGAGTATCGACCCTCTCTTCCTCACCCAAAGACTCATACGCTGCTTGCAACATCCGATCATGAAGGAATTTACACGATGGGATAAAACTATGAATTGCGGTTTCATGGCTCCGCAATGAATAATACTGGCTAAGTAATTTTTGGGGTACCAATACACTTTCGCCGTACTCCCCTTGCAGTGTTTGCTGAAAGCCGCCGATTACAGCTAAAAACCAATCGCCCCCCTCCTGAACAAGCAAGCCTTCTTTTAATGCCAGCCACAAAGATTCAGCAACTTCCTCCATGGGTAAGTCACTGGCAACAGCCAATGTTTCCAAATCAAATCTGGTACCCACACATGCAGCTTTTTGGAGGAGCTTTTGGGTTTTAATCGGTAGCTCAGACATGCGTTCAAGCATGAGCTCGACAACATTATCAGTTATCGACTCTAATTTTATAGTCTCCAAATCCCAAGTCCAATAGTGCTCTGAAATATCAAACGTTACGAGACCTTTCCTATCAAGCGCTTTAAGGAACTCTATCGAGAAAAAAGGGTTGCCTCCTGTTTTTGAAACAACAAGATCTGCCAGCTCTTGAACATCGGCTTGGGTACGCTGAAAAGTATCCATAATTAGCAAACGTAACTGGCCTTTTTTCAGCGGTTTTAGTTTTATATGTTGCGCCTCAAACTTTCGAGCGGCAACTTTGTTTAACATGCTTTGAGCCGGGTGCTGGCTATCAACTTCATTATCTCGATAAGCAAGTAATATAAGAAGGCGACAACCAGGTTCACTGAGCAACTCCGGTATCAGATGCAAAGTTCCGCGGTCTGCCCATTGAATGTCATCAATAAAGATAACCCAGGGCTTATCTTCTGTAATGGTTTTAATGAAAGCCTGAAAAACTAGCACGAAACGAGCAAGCGTCTCTTGTGCACCAAGAAGCAAAGGTGCCTCGTGTTTGCCGAAAAGCAGTTCCAATTCCGGAAGGAATTCAATTAACACTCTGACGTTATTACCCAAAGCTTCACCTAAGCGTTTACGCAGTGAAAGCAGCTGATCTTCAGGTAACCTTAGTTCTTGTTTTAGCCAGTTTGTCAGAGCTGCCTTAATCGCAGAGTATGGTGTATTTTGTTGGAATTGATCGAACTTACCGCTTATAAAGACGCCATTGCTCGCTGCGATGGGTTTGTACACTTCGTGAATCAATGCTGACTTGCCGATCCCTGAGTAACCGCAAACTGTCAGTAATTGGGGCCGACCTTGTTTCGCTTTATCAAAGCTTTCAAGCAAAAGGCCAAGCTCTTCATTTCGGCCATATAAGGTCTGAGGTATGCAAAAGCGACTAGATACATCGTTAGTCGCCAGCAAAAAATCATTTACCGTGCCATCTTTAACAATTGAACGCTGACAATGCAGCAAATCATGCTTTAGACCGAATGCGCTCTGGTATCTATCTTCAGCATTTTTCATCATCATTTTATCAATAATTGATGAAATAGCTGCTGGTAAAGCTGGCCTTTTAGTCGAAGCGCTCTGCTGTTGAGTCGCCATGTGGGCATACACTATACCCAGAGCATCATCAGCTTCGAATGGTAAGTCTCCCGTCAGAAGTTTATAGAAAGTTACGCCCAGAGTGTAAATATCACTTCGGTAGTCTATAGCACGGTTCATTCGCCCTGTTTGCTCGGGAGAAATATAACTTAAAATACCTTCAAGCTTATCAGGCTCGATAATGGCTGGCTGTTCGCGCGTTAATAATGAGGCCAGACCGAAATCGATAATTTGTACTCTTCCGGTATCCGGATTCAGAACGATATTTCCGGGATGCAAGTCTTTATGAATTACTTGAGCATGGTGAATCGCATCCAAGGCATCAGCGAGTTGAATAGCAATATCAAGGAATAGAGGAACAGGCAATTGATGGGAGTCTTGACTTTCAGCATAACGTTTTAAGTCCATGCCCGAATATCTTCCATCACCATACAAGGCGATAAAGAATCATCGATCAATTCCATTGCTTTAACGATGTTCGGGTGGTCAAACATCTGAAGAACTTCGTAGCTGAAAGCCATACGGGCACGCTGACTTTCTATATCGCAATTCTCACCGCAGGCACGGAGAATGACGCCCTCGCCTGTGGCTGCATTTTGGGCGCGAAATACCCTTGTTCCAACGCTTGAGAAAAGCGTTTCACTAATCGCATAATTAGGTATTTGGAACATACAACCTCATCGCCTGCTATCTTACTTATTCTTTTAAGTATAGCAGTCAAATCAGAGTAACCAGCATTATGGATGCCATGCAATAAGCACTGGCCAAATGACGCTCAACAGTTACTTAATCTGAAAGCTTATCGGTATTTCGATATAGCTGGCGACGTTCTTACCGTTGACTTGTGCAGGCTTAAACGTCCAGGAATCTTGCACAGTTTCCCAAGCGGTATAATCCAACACACCATAGTGGCTGCTTTGAATAATTAGTAAGCTCTCGACACCACCGTTGGGGTCGACATTCACTCCAATCACAACAGTACCCTGCCAGCCCCGTTTTGCAGCAATGGGAGGATATTTGGGTTCCGGGTTATCAGCACTTCCTAAAACATAGGAAGGTTTAGGTATTAACTCTAGCGCCTCAGGTTCCGTTTCCTGTACTTCTACAGGCTTTTCATCAGGTGGCTCATCGGCTTTCGTTTCGCTTGGTGGCTGATTGGGCTCAATAGAATTATTTTGCTCAATTTTTTGCTCGCTATAAAGGGCTCTAGTAGTCTCGACGGAACTCAGTACAACATCACGTATACTCGGTTTAACGATATCCTGTGATTTTGATTTCGGTACTTCGTCGGACCTGTCACTTTTCTCTCTCTTAGTCTTTTTTTGTTCAGACTCAAGTATGCTTTCCTTACTATTTTGCTTGTGTGTTTTTGGTTTTTCTGGGAGTTCCGGCCTCTTTTGTTCCACTTCACGAGGCATTTGAGCAGATACGTTTTCAACAATCTCCTTATCAGCGGGGTCCCCCTCCTCTTGCGAGGGTCTTAAGGAAACATTAACCGAAGTTTTTCCAATCGGCGCAAAGATTTCGTTCTGTCCTTCCCAAAGACTCAGCGCAATATGTGCCAAAAATGACAGTATAATCGCACCGGCTAAGGCTTTTCTTGGCCGAGAACTTGAACCACTAGCAATGGGTGAATCTATTGACAAGAACTTGTTTTCCATGGGTTGGGACTAAAGAAACGGAAACTGTGTGGAATAATACATTGAAATATAAACTTTTCTCTAAAGTTATCTATACTTTTAACCTGTAAAGAGATTGAAGACCACTTATTTACCAGCAGAAGTAGCGAGAAGAGAAGTTAAACATGGCAAACATATTAGTTGTTGATGACTCTGCATCAATGAGACAAATGATCAAATTCACCCTCGAGATCGCCTGACACAAAGTGACCGAAGCAACTGACGGTTTACAGGGTTTGCACCAAGCAAAAGATAATGCTTACGAGTTAATCATATCGGATGTAAATATGCCCAATATGAGTGGCATTGAGATGACAGCTGAGGTGCGTGCGCTTGGCTCGCATAAGTCTACACCCATTCTGTTACTCACAACCGAGTCAGGTCTTGATAAGAAAACCGAAGGCAAAAAAGCGGGAGCAACCGGCTGGCTAGTTAAGCCATTCGACCCGGAGCAGCTTACCAAAATAGTTAATAAGGTACTCTAGTCTATCGGGTACTCGTTAGCGGTTTGATGCTTCACAAATGAGCGTTTGTTTTTTAAGCACGCTCATTCTTTTTATCTCTACCTCTCTCTTAGTAGCCTCTGAGCGACTCTCAAAATCTTGAGAATAAACGATCTCTCTAGGTTCATGACCACGGAAAAACTTGGCGCCCTTCCCCGCCTTTTTCTCAAACATTTCGCAATGTTCTTTAAATCGCCGATCAATATCCGTGCTGATGCCGGTATATAGTTTTCCACAGGATGTTCGGATCATGTAGACCTGCCAAGACATCAATAAGCCTCTAAATTCATTATTCAGTTAAATATACACTAATTAACCACGGCGATGCGTAGCCGGAGTCATTCAGCTTATATCTTACACCACAACGACGCTCTGTTCTTGAGTGTACCCAAAGCAAGCACTATAATGCAGCCTCTGCAAACAATTGGATAACTCAATGTCGGATCAGCCTTCGCAAAACTCAGCAAATGACACCCAAGAAACAAGCCAGCTCGATGAAACGAAAAGGGCTGAATTCAACCGATTGTTTTGGCATAGCCGCCGAGGAATGCTCGAACTTGATGTGCTGTTAGTGCCATTCTTGAAAGAGGCCTACTCTACTCTTCCTGAAGATGACCAAGCCCGTTTTAGAAACTTATTAGATTGTGAAGACCCCGATCTTTTTGCTTGGTTTATGCGTAACGGAGCACCAGAAGACCCGGATCACGCTCGCATAGTTAAGATTATTCTTGACCGTGTTCAGCCAGACTAAAGTTCAGTTTATACCGTCCAAGTTACTTGCGGGAGTAATTTTGCTCCCGTATGCCGCGGCTATTTTTCTTAGCCTTACTCACGAAATTTATCTGCCGCTAAAAGTTTCTATCTGCTTGATATGCACACTAGCTGGTTTTTACCATCTGCTAAGTCGAGCTTTGCTTCGCTCTCGCTTTGCTATCACTTCCTTAGTTGTTTCCAACGAGAACCTTAGTATTTACTTTTCGAACGAAGATGCAATCAACGGACAAATACTTGGAAAAAGTTTTATCTCCAGATATCTTTGCTTACTTACGGTAAAACATGCTCCTCTTATTGATAGTCGCCTAGCCTTTATTAGTGCGTACACAAGTAAATCTCATATATTAGTTACACCTCTAAACCT
>NZ_LWGA01000810.1:0-5137 GCF_001635235.1 Oleiphilus sp. HI0117
ACAATATCGGTATCTTCACGGGTCTGATTGCAAGCCATTGCACGAACTGACCCACCAGTTGCGTTAGCAAATTCAGTTTTCTTAATATGTGTATTTGTAGCCGCATCATAAATCGTAGTAAAACCGTAGCTATCGACCGCAATAGCTAGTCTACGAATCATTTCAGGAATATCTTCCCCCCCGATAGTCCAATAAGTTTGCCAAAGAAAATCTACAATATTTTCGCTCATCCAAGGGGAAAAGCCCCTTGAATTTGTTGCCCCGATAGGGGCAGAGTCTTGGCTATATTTTCCCTCATGAACATCCATATTATGGTCAAACGCACCACTTTTAGGAGTCCATCCATTTTGCTCATCCCAAATAAAGGTGTTTTGCTGCATATCTTTAAGTGAGTTAATTCGCTCCCTCAGATTTGAAAGGACCGTTGCATTGCCCGTCATCTCATACGCGACAATTTCAGCAAGCCCCACCAACCCAGCAGCTCGCTCAGTAAAGCCATCGTTTTCGCCTGAAAAGTCATCTCTAGTATTAAATTGATTCCACCCAATATCAGCCTGAAGCGCCATATTAACAATTAAACCAGAATCCCACTGACTATCATCACCAACCAAAGCCCAAGCAAGCTTAGCCTGCTGTGGCGCAATATACTTTCCATCGGCGCATGCGACATTAGAATAAGTCCAGCACCCACTACCTCCAGGCGCTGCAGGAGGAGAACCATCATTCCGAACATAATTGAAGTAAAACTGTTTGGACAAAAAGGCTTCTTTCAGAAACTCTACCCTTCCTGTTGTAACATAAGCCTTAAACATCGCACTGGAACGATCAAAAAGCCAATTCCCCCTCACTGAAGAACTATAATTCAACCCTCCTGCCCAATTGTTAAACTGATCCTCTTGATAAGATTCAAAAGCATCTCCACTACTGGGGGCTGCTTCAAACGGTGGAATAATCCCAGAGTTCGCTAAATATTCGGGATCATGCAATGCAAATATTCTAGGGTATGGAAGATTATTTTTGTCGGAACCTGCTATCGCCCATCCTTGACTTTGGTCTCTTTCAGATAATCTTGGCACTGAGGCTCCTGAATCAGTAATCTGAACTTCAAGATTACCAGCAGTCATATCTACATCATTCAGCTGTATTGTTACAGAACGTAATGAGTTATCTGACCAATGATAACGCAACCCTTCTTCAACATAAGCAGCAATTTCACTTCCTCCTATCGACACTCTAATTTGATCAACTTCTGTTACATCGCCTTTTGACAAAGGAAGACCAAAGGTAACGAGCTCATTGGAACTAGGAGAAACCTCAGAATCAGCATGTAATGTAACAGAAGTATTAAGAGCAAACGCGGACACATTGGTAAATAAGCAAATGCCTACTCCCAACATTTTCATCTGTAAATCATATAATTTCATTTTACGACACCTCACAACTAACTCGGCGAAGTCAGTTGTCACAAATTCTATTCGTGGAATTAACACTCTCTTAACTTAAAGATATACCAATACGCTATTTTGGCTAGCCCTGACTAGCTTATATTGCAATTCTAATTTAGTCTAAGAACAGTCCCCCACATAACGTGTTCACTAGATAGCAATACACCCCGCCTCAACCGCCATTTATTTGACACCTTTTTTTACAATTAAAGCAACACTTTTGGCTTAGGAAGAACATAATCCCTATATTCATTTGGATTACCTTGCTCCCCTGCTTCGGCAGCTTTAACTATATTGTACATTTCCCGGGACGACACAAAATGCATTGCATATTGCTCACCATCATTGTACTTGTCTGCAAGATACTCATACATCTTCACAGTTGGCTCCCCTAACAAGGTATCAATATCCACCTCCTGAGTACCATGCGTATGAATTTTCACAAATACCCACTCTGGACGCCCCTTAACATGAATATGCTGATCAACCCACATATCAACACGATCAGATGTAGGGGGTATAGATTTACGAATATCACCATTTTCAATTCCTGGTAAAAACCCAAACTTTCGCTTCTTCCAATTTAGACAGAGCGGCCCCTGTATTATCATCAAATCACCAGATGCAGGCTTACCGACTTCAACATCAACGCCTTTGTCATGAGATTTAGGTTTATCTGGATCATCCGTCGCGTAATAGATCGAATTCACTGTTGATGTCTGAGTCGGACTTGGCGCTGATGGTAAGGTAAAGTCCGCATAACAACCTGTTGCTTTCAAAACTAAAAGTTCATCATTAACGCCACAATGCAGGCCTTCAGGGTGACAATTATCAAGCGTCCAATTTCCATGTATGAAACCATACGCCAGCTTCCCTGTCTCTGGATGTCTAACTAGAGAGCGATGCGAATTATGTAGGGTATTTGCAAAACGCTCCAAAGTTTCAGTCAAGTTTTCACGAGTATCATTTTCATGATGCAAATGAATTTCCAGCTCTCCAAAACCTTGTGCACATAAATCTTCAATCTTATCCAGATGCTCTTTTCTATACTCTTCTTCAGGATAGAAATAACTATGTTTTGGTAAGCAACCGTCTGAATCTTTAATATGACCAAACTCTTTAGGAATTTCCTGGTGCCAACGATCTACACGATGCCTTTCAACTTCAATATCATTTGGCTTCCCCCACTGTGGTTCGTAATGATCAACGAAACAAAACATAACATGCGTAGTTCCTTCGTACTTCAGTTTACCCTTTAATTTTCTTCTCAGGTAATAGGGTAGCCAGATATGCATTTCTTTCTTATAAAGAACCAATCCAACAAGACCTAGTCCAACTACAATTAATATTGCCGAGATCTCAAACGGTGACACCTTGCTTTACTCCTTTTTGCTGCCAGGCCAGCTTATGGGTGTTTCTGGCTTACTGATAATAACTCTAACACTAATTCTGCGTTGTGTTTCCACTGCCGCTGATTGTGAATATACTTCCTTGCTCCATCCCCAACCCTTTTAATATTCTTTAAATCCCCAGCTAACTTTAAGGTTATCTCGACAGCCTCAGCTTTATCCTTTCTAGTGAACAACCAACCATTTTCATTATCGCTTACTACTTCTGCGATTGGTTCAAAATCTGGAGAAACCAGTGCTACCTCCATAGCCATCATTTCAAACAACTTCATCGGTGAACCATATTCATTTGAATCTGGAAGAATTCCATAATCCATTGCAGCAATATATGAACTAACCTCCGTATGAGGGACCCTACCAGGCATAATCACCTGTTCCTCAATTCCGTATTGCTGAACAACAGACTGAATATCCTCATAGACCACACCATCTCCGACTAAGAGAAGTGACAACTGAGGATAACCAGAGAGTTTTGGCGAAATCTCTTTTACAAACCAGTCAATTCCATGCCAGTGAACAAATGCACCTACATAGCCACATACCACCTGCCCCGACAATCCTAGGGAAGACTTAGCTGCTTCTCGATCAATTCCATCCAAATTAAACTGCCGAACATCTGCCGCATTTGGGCAAATAATACTAGGTGCTATATTGGCGTACTGACTTTCAACAGTATTCTTGAAGTTTGTTGAAATAAAAACGATTCCATTGCTATTTTTAAAGATCCACGCCTCTATACGACGCGCTAAGCACTTAAAAAATAAAGGCCGAACTCGCTCCACGATAGCTGAATCATTCACCTCAAGTATAATCGGAACATTCTTCATTCGAGCAATCAACACACCTGCAAACATAAATAACGAATATCTTTCGTATAAGAAATCCGGCTGATCTCGACAAACAACTTTATTAACTCTGAAGAACGCAATTAAATTGTACGCAAGCTCTATAAACTCAAATACAAACTCTGGAGCGTATTTCGTTAACTCAATAATACGTGACAGCAAAGTTGAAACTATATTTGTTTTTTGAACCGTTGTTTTTTCGCGGCTGGCAGACGAATCTTCGGCATCTGGATCTGCTCCTGGTAAAGAAAGCAGTTCAACCTCATGCCCAAGTTCACGAAACGCTTTCACAACCCCCATAATATGAGCACCCTCCGCGCCTTTACCTCTAGTACGGTGATGGTATACAACTCTCATTATTCGGCTCCTTGCTGACAATAGCTACAACTAAAAAATCAACTTCCATAACAAACATTCATAACCAGATATCAAACTCTATTCAGAAAAGCTTCTACCTGGCTAATATTATCTTCCCAAGAATACTGAGCCCCTAAGGTGGCAATTTCATTCTTTGAACCCAGCTCATTCAAACGACGATCAGACATTGCCTCTGAAAGGCCTAGCACATCTCCAGGTTCAACTAACAAACCAGATACCTTATCCTTGACCACTTCGGGAATCCCACCAACTTTGGTTGCAATCACAGGCACACCACTACAGATAGATTCCAACAACACATTCGGAACGCCCTCATGATAAGAAGGCAAAACCAAACAAGCACAAGATCGAATATAAGTAGCTGCCTCGCCATGAGGCTTAGGCCCCAGAAATTCAATAAATTTGCTATATGAGCTGTTCTTTGATCGAGCAACCAATTCTGACGTCATTGCCCCACCACCGATAAACTTCAGTTCTTTATCCCCTCCTGCATCTCGATATAGAAAATATGCATTCAACAAATCCAAGACACCTTTGTCTCGTTTGAGGTTTCCAACATAGAGAAAACAATTATCGATATCAGCTGACATTAATGGATAGAACAGTTTTTGGTCCACTCCATTATAAACTTGGCAAACCCTATCTTCAGAAACACCGAGCTCAGACAGTTTAGTTGCTAGCGCTTTAGACACCGAAAATACGCCTTTAGCATTACCACATATTCGACCAATAATATTTCGCCTACGCCCCTCACTGGCCAATATATTAATATCACTCCCATGAACTTTAATATAGTAAGGGCAATCAAATCGCTTTGCTAACTGAGCTGCTGCAAACCCATCTGGGTATGCCCAGCTACCCAATACAACTTCAGGCCTAAACCCTCTAAAATGACTATTTAGTCCAATAAGGACAGAAAGCCACATAAACCAACCAAAAAAAGAGTAAAGAATTTTAGGAGTATACCAATAGCAAACGTAGAGTAATTTGGGACTGTTTGCTTTTTTTATTTCCGCTCTGTGCATTAAATAATCTAACCAAGAAACTGGGACTATAATTG
>NZ_LWGA01000811.1:0-10968 GCF_001635235.1 Oleiphilus sp. HI0117
AAGCACTTATTTTTCTTTTTCTTGTTTTATCTCTTGAAACTCACCTTCGGCGATCTCTTCAGGCGGAACGGTACGTTGGGGAAATTCCTGGGCAGAGAAAGGGTCCTTAACCGGCTGCTCCTCCGCCTGAGACGACTGTCTATAAGTTGTCTGGGAATAAAAGCCGCTTTGTGAGGAATTCTGTACCAGATTTTTCGCAATCATCTTGGCAAACGAAGCTCTAAAGCCCGGCGTCAATAAAATAAAGCCAATCGTATCGGTCACAAACCCAGGGGTAAGCAACAATGCTCCCGCGATTGCCAACATCATCCCTTCACCAATTTCAGAGACTGGCATCTGGCCACTTTGCATCTTCTGATTAGCTCTGATAAAGGTACTCAGCCCCTGTTTTTTAAGCAGCGTCACACCTATGACTGCCGTCAATAACACCAGCAACACTGTATAAAAGACACCAATAAATGAGCCCACCTCAATTAATACCAACATCTCAATGATAGGAACAATCAAGAACAGTAAAAATAAAATTTGCATACTTACTCCAAGTCGAGATTTATTAGTACCCGACTGCATTAATCCTTTTTCTTATCCTAACAAGCCATTAAGATAGATTCTCATTTAAGGGTTAGGGGTGATCCCTCGATACCCAACACGTCCCAATCTGGTATTAATATAGGCAGAACATGAAATTACAAGATGCAGTTATTGCAATTACAGGCGGCGCTCAAGGCTTAGGAAGAGAAATGGCTTTAGGCCTTGCTGAAAAAGGAGCTAATCTCGCTCTGATCGACATGAATGCAGAACGTCTTGATGAAACCGCTAATGAGTGCGAAGCACTGGGCGTCACAGCTAAAACCTATGTTTGCAACGTTGCCCAAGAGGCTGACGTAGAGAACACCTTTAATACGATTGAGCGCGATTTTGGAAAGCTGAATGGCCTCGTTAATAATGCCGGCATTCTACGAGACGGTTTATTGCTAAAAGCTAAAGATGGCAAAGTTAGCCAAACCATGAGCCTGCAGCAATGGCAAAGCGTGATCGACGTTAACCTTAGTGGTGTATTCCTGTGTGGCCGTGAAGCTGCCCGCCTGATGGTTAACACCAATTCAGAGGGTTGTATTATTAATATTTCCAGTATCGCCAGAGAAGGCAATATTGGACAAAGTAATTACAGCGCGGCTAAAGCTGGCGTGGTTGCATTAAGCGTCACTTGGGCCAAGGAACTCGCGCGCTATAATATTCGCTCTATGGCGATCGCTCCCGGTTTTATGGAAACGGAAATGACAGCCAGTATGAAACCTGAGGCTCAAGACCATATGAAGAAAGTTATCCCTTTAGGTCGCCCCGGCCAACCTAGCCATATTCAACAAAGTGTGGTGCACATTTTTGAAAATAATTACCTTACAGGCCGGGTCATCGATGTCGATGGTGGACTAAGAATCTAACTCCCAATGGCAACAAACGAAAGTGAATGCAAGCAGGCTATACTGGCCTGCTTGGCGAGCATCCCCAGCGGGCAAGTCTGTTCTTACGGGAAAATAGCATCCCTGGCAGGGCACCCAGGCAAAGCACGTTACGTCGCCTACATATTAAAACAACTACCTAAAGACAGCCGCATTCCTTGGCACCGAATAATTAATGCTCAAGGAAAGTGCTCCTTCCCGATAGGCTCCGATAAGTTTCTGGAACAAACTTCACTGTTGGAAACAGAAGGCGTGCCTATGCCACTGAGCTCTACTTCTATGTGCCAATATCTCTGGCTTGGCTAAAAGACAATTCAAGTAACATTAAAATTTCACAGCGAAACACAGAAATATAGTCTAAATTTAAGTAGATTCACTTGAAATAGTCATGTGCCGGGTACTTAATGAGAACTCGACTCCTGCTTTCCTAGGTTAAAAAGCATTTTCAGCACGCACTCTAAAGTGAAGTAGAGATAACCTTGTAACATAGAAAATTAATGACTCTACGTTCATTAAGTAACATGCAGTACAAACGAAAGCTATGAAGTACCATAAACTCATTCTAGAGCAGATCGAAAAGCACCTATCAGAAGTGCCGGATGACCCTCGCATTACTGCATTTTTGAATGCCGTACATAATAGTTATGTCGAAGCTGATGAACAAAGAACAACCCTCGAGCGCTCCGTTCAACTGTCAGCAAAGGAACTCATTACACGCAATAAAGAACTAGAGCGCCAAGTTACAGAACTTAAGATAACCCAGAGTGCGCTTAAAGAATCTCATTCACTATTGCATGCAAGTTTAGAGTCGAGCCATGAAGCTCTATTAGTGCTCGATCTGGAAGGTAGAGTCAGACTCTACAACCCAAATTTCTGTGAGATGTTCCGTATCGACCCTGAAGAAAAGAACATCAACCATATAGCAGACTTTCTAAAAGAAACAGAAACCCTCATCAGCGAGCCAAACTCACTGACAGCCGAGTTTAAATTCAGCCTCGAGACTCCCAAAGAGCAGCGTCTGTGTGAAATAAAAACACTAAAGGGTCGAACTATTGAGGCATATTCCAACCCCCAGACGAAAAACAACTCTGGCGAGATTATTGGCCTGGCTTGGAGCTTTAGGGATATCAGCGAACTAAAACTCAAAGAAGAGGAAGCCCGTCACCGAGCTTATCATGACTTGCTTACTGGCCTACCTAACCGCAGGCTTCTATCAAACAGGCTCGATACCGCCCTGACTTCGGCAAGTCAAAACAAAGACCAGACGATTGTCCTGTTTATCGACCTTGATGGATTTAAAGATGTAAATGACTCTCTGGGACACGGTGTTGGCGATGCACTACTCAAGGCCATAACTCTGCGCCTTGAAGCCGAGCTGCCCCCTCACACACTACTATCTAGACATGGTGGTGACGAATTCATTGCAGTGATGGAAAAACAAGATGGCACAGATAATGCCAAACAATTTGCACAAGCAATTGTTGACTCTTTTGGCACACCATTTCATTTAGGCAATGAAGATATTTACATGAGCGCGAGTATCGGCATTGCCGCCGCCCCCGATCACGGCAATGACTCCGACAAATTAATTAGTAATGCTGACATTGCCATGTATCAAGCCAAAAAACGTGGCAAAAATACATATGTGATATATCAAGCAAGTGAGAACGACCAGCCAGCGCATCGCTTAAAAATACGCAGTCAGTTAAATGTTGCGCTAGAGCAAGAGCAGTTTGAGTTATTCTTCCAACCCAAAATTGATCTCGACACTGGCTCCATCAAAGGCGCTGAAGCACTGATCCGTTGGAAGCAAGAAGATGGAAAATATCGCAACCCCTTTGAGTTCATCCCAATTGCTGAAGAAAATGGCCAAATTATTCCTATCAGCCAATGGGTAATTCATCAATGCTGCAAACACCTAAAAGAGTGGCAGACCTATCTTGACTCCGACTTCATATTGGCACTCAACATTTCTGCACGTCACTTCCATAGAGGCTTGCTTCAAGAAGACCTAGCACGCTCACTGGGCACATTTGGAATTGACCCTTCAACACTTGAGCTTGAAGTGACTGAGACCGCAATTATGGACGATTTGGACCTGGCAGTTCAGACGCTCCACGAAATAAAAAGCATGGGTATCAGAACCGCAATAGATGACTTTGGTACAGGCCACTCATCTTTGAGTTATCTGAGAAAGTTACCAATTGAAATCCTCAAAATTGATAAGAGTTTTATTGATGAAATTCTCGTATCACAGGAAGATCGAACCTTAGTTCGAGGCATCATTGAGATGGTTCATGCACTGGGAATACAAGTCGTCGCAGAAGGCGTCGAGAACCATCACATGGCTTCGCTCCTTCAAGATATGCATTGCGACCTTGTTCAAGGTTATCATTATTGCCCGCCAATATCGGAAACAGACTTCATTGAACTTATCAAAAACAGACAATGCTATATTTAACGTTAGCCTACTGTCTATGAACGAGAGCCGCTAAGCATCCTTAAACGCAGAATAACGTTGAATCCAATATATTAAGGCAATAACGGGGACACCCATCAAACTCGCAAGTAAAAAGAAGTTTGAGTAGCCCAAATTATCAACCATACTCCCCGAATACCCTCCGATTACTTTTGGCAAAAGCGTCATCAGCGAACTAAATATTGCATATTGAACAGCGGTAAAAGACACATTGGTCAGGCTTGAAAGGAAGGCTATAAATGCCGCACTGGCCAATCCTGCCGTTAGGTTATCGGCCGAGATCACAAAATACAGCAACTCAATATTATGACCCGACTCTGCCAGCAGCATAAACAAGAGATTAGTTGCGACGGTTAAAAAAGCACCGGTATAAAGCATTTTGATCACACCATAACGAGCAGATAACACGCCTCCTAAAAATCCCCCTGCGATCGTCATAAATAGGCCAAAGGTTTTTACAACCGTCGCGATCTCTGTTTTGCTAAAGCCCATATCCTGAAAGAAAACATTCGCGATTACCCCTAAGACAATATCTGAAATACGATAGAAGCCGACAAATATCAACAATAAGACCGCTAGCTTTAGACCGTAGCGGCTAAAAAACTCTTCAACGGGAGCAATATAAGATTGATGTATGAGTGTCTTTTCGTAAAAGGGGGTATTGGCCATCGAACGAATAAACAGTGCGACAGTTAAAAGCCCTGTAAGCAGGCGTAAACATTCAACTAGCAAGTTCCCTAAAGCAGAGTTCTTAAACAACTCAGCCAAGAAGATTTTCAATTCTGCAGCC
This sequence comes from Oleiphilus sp. HI0117, assembly GCF_001635235.1. Taxonomy (NCBI): domain Bacteria; kingdom Pseudomonadati; phylum Pseudomonadota; class Gammaproteobacteria; order Oceanospirillales; family Oleiphilaceae; genus Oleiphilus; species Oleiphilus sp. HI0117. The sequence goes on from NZ_LWGA01000811.1 coordinate 4,730, forward strand.
AGTTCAGAGCCTAGAATATACACCGATACAAACAGTGCAATACTGGCGACAAATAACAGCAAAAACCTCAGATATTGAGCAGAAGTAAAAGCACTATTTGTATCATTACTTGTGCTCGGCTCTCTCACCATGCAGGTCGTAGCAAGCCCGACTAACATGGTCAAAGACATCAGCAAGTAGGTAGATCTCCAAGCATCATAGACATATTCCTCACCAGATGAGCCAAAAGAGCTGGCCAGTAACAAAGCCCCTGCTCCCGAGACCAGCATGCCAATACGATAGCCCGCAATATAGGTGGAAGACATCAATGCCTGCAGGTCGGTGCCAACAGACTCGATTCGATAGGCGTCGATTACAATATCTTGCGTCGCCGATGAGAACCCCAGCATCACAACCGCAAAAGCCATAACGCTCAAAGCACTTTCTTGAGCCGGGTTAACGGCAGCTATCATTGCGATAGAAGACATAACAGCTAGCTGGGAAATCAATAACCATGCTCTTCGACGCCCCATTCTGGCTGTTAGCAAAGGCACAGGAAGGCGATCAACAAGTGGCGCCCATAAGAATTTGAAAGAATAGGCTAAAGCCGCCCAGCTAAAATAAGTAACCGTCGAGCGTTCGACCCCTGCTTCACGCAACCATAAAGACAGCGAAGAAAATATTAACAGTAAGGGAATTCCTGCCGAAAACCCGAAGAACAGCATCGACAGAACCCGAGGGTGCTTTAGAGAGCTTAAAGACTGGCGCCAGCCTAAGTGTGCTTGAGACATATTTTTATATTTTCATCGCGAATTGAAGATAAAAGCACCCTAAAGGAAGCAACAGCCGATTCAGCGTTCTAAGCTTAATCTCTAAAATTATTGAATTGCAGCGGAATATCAAGATCCGATTCTTTGAAGAAGCGCATCACTTCTTGCAAGTCATCTCGTTTTTTACCCGTAACACGAACTTTATCACCTTGAATTGCCACCTGAACTTTAAGCTTGGCTTCTTTCACCATCTTAACCATTTTTCGTGCAACATCTTTATCAATTCCCTGTTTGATATCAAAACTTCTTTTAACTAACTTGCCCGCTTTACTGTCACCCGCCTCAGTCAGAGAACGAACATCAAGCTTTCGTTTAGCAAATGCCATCTGCAGCATTTCGATAAGCTGTTCAAGCTGAAAGTCCTGCTCGGCTGAAAAAGTGACTCGTGTCCCTTCGACAACAATATCGGCCTGAACATTTTTAAAGTCCCAACGGTTACCTAGTTCACGTTTTGCTTGATCAATTGCATTTGTGACCTCATGCATGTCAAGTTCTGAGACCGTATCAAAAGATGGCATGGTATACTCCCGCGTATCATTAACAATAAATTTTCCCCATTATAGCGGGTAGTGACTTGAGTAGTTACTTGAAAAATCAGTTTCAAGAGAATCTCTTGTAAATGACTTTCGCACAAAGCTAAAAACACGTCTAAACTGGGGAAACAATAATAAAGCTGAGTAACTTTTTCTCGCAGTAGAATTTTGTAGCAACTAAGCACGCTGACCATAAGCGCTTAGCGCTACACGCGATAGCCGAAATAGTAAACGGATTTGTATATCGTATTGAAGAATCAGAGACTCGGATAAGGACCTGGACTCATGCCCAATCTCGATCTTTCCATTCTAGTAGTGGATGACACAAAATTCAGCAGCACAATCATAGCCAAAACGCTTGGCAAAGCAGGCTATAGAGACGTCCGCATCGCCAACGATGCCAACACAGCCCTAGCGATGCTAGACAAGCGCCAAGCTAGTGTACTCATTGCAGATTGGTTAATGCCAGAAATTGATGGCTTAGAGTTAACAGCTCAAGTCCGGCAGTTAGATGAGCAAAACAACCACTTTACTTATGTAATACTCTTGACAGCGAAAGAAGGTAGCAGCGCTCTAAATGAAGCCTTCGACAAAGGTATCGACGACTTCATCTTCAAGTCAGAAATGTCTAAGCAACTTCTTCCTCGCGTGTATGCCGCAGACAGAATGTCAGAGCGACAGAATACTTTACTGTCTGCAAATCATTTGCTCATTGAAAACAATAAACACCTCGAAGAAAAGAATATTGTCGATATTGAAACAGGTATTGGTAATAAACGTCTCGCGCAAGAGACTTTAGCAAACTTTCTCAGGCACACCGAGTCTCGTGGTGGCGCAATTAGTTACATGCTAATTGATATCAAAAACTGGCCTGTCATCAAAAAGCAGCACAACCACATGACCTGTGAAGAAGTCGCACTAGGTATAACGCGCCGCTTAAGAAGCCTAATTCGCCCCTTAGATGTTCTTTGCCGCGTTGCAGAACATCAATACGCGATCATCGCTAACTTTGGCAACATAGATCATTGCTCTATCAGTTCTTATCGCCGCATTCATGATGGTATAAATCTAAAATCTTTCCGCACAGCTTCCGGTTATGTGTCAGTCAAAATCGCATCATGTATTTGTACAGTTGATGATAGTGCCTCAGTGCCGCGCGTAAGTGACATAGAAGAAGGCTGCCAACAGCAAATGCGCCAGGCAATTGAAACAGACACGATTGTAATCTCTCGCTGGAAGAATGAGCCGAACACTAGCATACTGTAAATAGCCCGATTAATACTCCAAAATGGGATAGCACGGCAAGGGGTTGATCATGCTAGGGGTGAAACCCTCCGCCTGCCGTTTTCGTTATTTATTCAATATAAGTAGACTGCCAAAGCCTGTAGACCGAGCCGTCTATAGGCTCGCTAGCAGGCTAGTACATCACATCACAGCACCTCACAATAGCAACACAATCCCTTACAAGACCTTACTCAAAAACTATATTGTTACGGCCTCTTATAACCTAGAATTATTTTCGTGGATTTGAGTAGTATCCCCCGTTAGCGGAGGGTTTTGTTGTACCTCCGCTGTTTTTTCGGGCTGCTATTATCCAAAGCTATTTACAAGTTCTTCATCATTTTCGTTTTGCTTATCTTCAAGCAATTTAGGGCTAAGTTTTTATGAACTTAGCCTTTTTTTGTGTCTGTCCGCTTTAGTAAAGGCGTGTTCTTAGCACTTTCTCCAGGTCATCAGATAACAAAATTTCAAACCTGATACCGATAAAAGGGTTAGTTTTATATTCATATTCCCTAGGAAATGTTGTGCCAATATTCAACTGATAGAAAAACCAGCCTTTATACAAATTACGTCGATAGCGAATTTGCGCAAAATACTCTGATACAACGGTATGATGCTGTCGTTCATCGGCAGAAAATCCAAACGAGTATTCCAGCGCTCGCCGCTGATTGATGTCATGGAAAAAAGCAAGGTTTTGAACGTATCGCCTGTGTCCGTACCTTTCATACCAAACAACGGAAGACTGTAGACGAAGCAGATAAAAGTCACCAACCAAGCGATCAAAATCGAAAGATGATCGGGCTCCTGCCCCCCGGCTTTCATACCAAAACAACTCTGGAGAGAAAGTTAATGACCACTTTTCTGACAAACTCCAGCTACGAATTCCTCGAGCCCTTGAAAATATATCGGGGTCCAAATTTGCTTTAAGCCCCCAGTCAAAGGAAAGGCGATCCCAATGGCGTGCATCAAATAAAAGCCTAAAACTTGCATTAATGCCATCCTCACCGGACTCTTCACTCAAGGAGGACCTAGTACTCTCCTGATCCACGGAGTTTTCTGCTTCTTCATCTTCACTTTCCAAAATAAAACGAAAACGTCTTTTTGTTATGGGTAAATCTAAACTAAAACGCAATCTATGAAGCGCTTCTGTCCCATAGTATTTCGACTCACCTAAGCCCAAATAAAGTTTTACATAACTTTGATTGTGATCTGAAATGGCTTCTAGATCACCCATCAAACCATCAATATATGCGCCTAAAGCAACGATATCTCCGGCCAATGCTCTGCGTTTTGTTTCAATCCAGGAGATAGTCGAATTATCGAAGTAAGGGGAGCCCTCTGCTATCTCATCTTGAGCGCTTGAGTCACCCTCATAGGAAGCTGGCAAGGCGATGTCGGTCTTTTTGAGTTCATTAGCATCGACATAAGAAATGCGCCACGATAACAACACACAGATAAAAACAAGCAAACGATGAAACATTCTATAATTATTTTTATATCGACCTTGGCGCATCAAACAACCCACACGTTGAACCAAAATAGTGCAAAACTAATCCATCCGTGAACCGTATATGAACTTAAGCTAAGTCAATCTTAAGTGCCTTATTAAAGAGACTTGCAGCGTACTTAACCATGTTGAGTTAGAATCATACCTCCAATGGTATATAAATTGCTGCGATAACTTGCAAAAATTAGCAATGTATTGATTATAGCATTCATAACACGGCAGTACGGAGATTAGAGATGAAGCAGCAGCTTGTGGTAATCGGAAACGGCATGGCTGGAATGAAAGCTGTAGAAGAGTTAGTCAGCGCCTCTCCTGAAAAGTTTGATATTACGGTCTTTGGTGCTGAGCCCTACGGCAACTACAACCGAATCATGCTATCCCCCGTACTCTGTGGAGAAAAGTCCATTGAAGATATCATTATTCATGACCGGCAATGGTATCACGACCATAATATAACCCTGTATTCCGGAGCAGATAAGCTGGTTATTGATATCGATAGAAGCAAACGTTGCGTCACAGCACGTGATGGCACTCAAGCACGTTATGACAGACTACTGATAGCAACAGGCTCTAAACCCTTTATTCTTCCTATTCCAGGAAGCAAACTCGAAGGTGTGATCGCCTTTCGCGATATATATGATGTCAATAAGATGCTTGCCTATAGCGAGACAAAAAAGAATGCAGTGGTCTTAGGCGGCGGGCTACTAGGTCTTGAAGCAGCCAACGGCCTTGCGCAGCGAGGCATGCACGTTACCGTTATTCATAGCAAGGAAGTGCTCCTTAACAGACAGCTCGATGCGACAGCCGGTCACTTACTCCAGCAGGAACTCACAAGCCGAAACGTTAAGTTTAAAATGCCGGCCGAGACAGAAGAGCTTCTTGCAGATGATTCAGGGCATGTTAGAGCCGTTCGCTTTGCCGATGGAAGTGAGCTCGACTGCGACTTATTTGTTATGGCGATTGGCGTCAGGCCAAATTTTGAACTGGCTGAGAAAGCGGGCTTACATTGTGAAAAAGGCATTGTTGTCAGCGATACATTACAAACGTACGACCCTAGCATCTATGCTGTGGGGGAGTGCATTCAGCATAGAGGCGACACTTTTGGCCTGGTAGCACCTTTGTTCGAGCAAGCCAGAGTATGTGCTAATCACCTCAGTGGCCACGGTGTTGCGGAATACAAGACTCTCCCCAGTGCGACCAAATTAAAAGTAACCGGTATTAACTTATTCTCACTCGGTAATTTCTTAGGTGATGAAGAAAGCGAGGAAATCCGTTTTTCTGATCCTTCTGCCAAGGTATATAAAAAGCTTGTTATCAAAGATAGGCACATCATAGGCGTTGTTCTATATGGCGATACCAAAGACGGCTCATGGTATCAAAGCTTACTTGAACAGCGCTGCAATATCGAAGACATGAGAGAGTTTTTGATATTCGGCCAAGGCTACTTTCAAACCGCCAAGCAAACTACCACCTTAGATTTAGCGGGTTAGGAACATCAAGATGACTCAAATGATCAACTCAACAGAGACAAGCACAAAACCGCAGGAAATAAAGACCACCTGCGCCTACTGTGGTGTAGGCTGCGGCATTATTGCAACAACACACGCTGATAACAGGGACGTGACAATACAAGGCGACCCGCACCACCCAGCTAACTTTGGCCGTCTCTGCTCAAAAGGCTCGGCACTAGGTGAAACCCTAGATCTATCTAGCAGGCTATTGAAGCCCATTATCAAAGGGAAAACGGCCAGCTGGGATCAGACTATCAATCATGTCGCTACCCGATTTAAAGAAACTATCGATCAATATGGCCCCGAGTCCGTTGCGTTTTATGCTTCTGGCCAGCTCTTAACCGAAGATTATTACGTCGCTAATAAGCTGATGAAAGGGTTTATTGGCAGCGCCAATATCGACACTAACAGCCGTCTATGCATGTCTTCCTCCGTCGTTGGCCATAAGCGCGCCTTCGGCAGCGACACGGTTCCCAACTGCTATGAAGATTTTGAACTCTCTAAGCTAGTTGTTCTGATAGGCTCTAACGCAGCATGGTGCCACCCGGTACTGTTCCAACGCATCAAAAAAGCCAAAGAAACAAACCCGGACATGAAG
>NZ_LWGA01000812.1:0-4512 GCF_001635235.1 Oleiphilus sp. HI0117
AGACTTAAGCAGCAGCATTGCCGTAGCTGGAGATACCGTCAACCCGAACCTAACAGGCACATGCAATGTCACATACGATGTTTCGGACTCAGTTGGCAACGCTGCACCTACCGAAATAAGAACAGTAAACGTAAACGACACAACACCTCCAACTCTCATTTTGTCTGGCGACTCAACAGTTCTGCATGAATTACGAACCCCCTATACAGATGCTGGCGCAAGCGCAAATGACAATACCGATAGAGACATCACTACGAGTATTGTAGTCGGCGGAGATACAGTAGATAGTGATACCGCCGGTGTATATATCATCACTTATAACGTAAGCGATGCCGCGGGCAATGCAGGCGCACCAATCAGCAGAGTTGTTGACGTTGCTGACCGCACAGCACCGGTAATAAGCTTACTTAGCGCAAACCCTTTGGATCATGAAGTAGGCACCATATTCGTTGGCCCTGGTGCAACAGCATCCGATATTATAGACGGCGATGTTAGTGCCGATATTGGCGTATCTGGCTCGGTTGACCCAAACACAATTGGCGCTTATACACTTTCCTATAATGTCAGCGACTCGGCAGGAAACGCTGCAACGACGGTAGTTCGTACAATTAATGTTGTCGATACCGGAGTGCCGGCCATCACGCTACTTGGCGACAACCCCATTTTACACGAGCTGCAAACTACCTCTACCGACCCTGGTGCCACTGCAATAGATGCCGCAGACGGAGACCTTTCATCTAGTATTGTCATCACAGGCTCAGTCGACTCAAATACCGCTGGAACTTATACACTCAGTTATGATGTGACTGATTCACAAAGCAATGCTGCGACAACCGTAACACGAGACATTATCGTTGCAGACCGAAGCGCTCCACTCATCACTATTACCGGTAGTACTACAGTTAATCATGAGCAAGGCACTTTATATACAGACGCTGGCGCAACTGCTAGTGATGTAATTGACGGTGATATCAGTGCAAACATCGTCACAAGCGGTACTGTTGACGTTAATACTGCCGGTACGTATAGCATCAATTACAATGTAAGTGACGCTACTGGAAACGCGGCAACACAACTCACCAGAACCGTTATTGTCAGTGACACAACTATTCCGGTAATCACCCTTAACTCAACGAACCCGCTGGATCACGAAGTCGGCACAATCTTCGTCGACCCAGGCGCAACAGCCAGTGACAACACTGACGGAGATATCAGTACAGCAATTGGCGTTACCGGAACTGTTGATGCCAATACGCAAGGTGCATACACCCTTACCTATAATGTTTCTGACTCATCTGGTAACGCAGCAGCAACCGTAGTTCGAACTGCAAACGTCGTGGATACTGGAGTACCCTCTATTGCACTTATTGGTGACAATCCAGTGCTACACGAACTACAGACGCCATACACAGATGCTGGTGCGACCGCTTCAGATGCAGCAGACGGCGACCTAAGCGCTTCAATCACAGTGACTGGGTCAGTCGATCCGGATATCGCCGGAACTTACACACTTAGCTATGATGCAAATGATTCCCAAAGTAATGCTGCAACAACGGTAACCAGAGATGTAATCGTTGCTGATAGAACAGCTCCAGTAATAACGATTACTGGAGGCAGCACCGTTAACGCTGAACAAGGAACGGTTTATAGCGATGCCGGAGCGACCGCAACAGACATCATAGATGGCGATATTAGCGTAAATATCATTACCACTGGCGCAGTTGATACAAATACCGCTGGTAACTACACCATTCACTATAATGTTAGCGATGCCGCTGGAAACCCCGCTATTCAGGCGAGTAGAACTGTAATCGTAAGCGATACAACAGCCCCACTTATCACCCTTGCTGGAGCCAACCCCTTAGATCACGAAGTAGGAACAATCTTCGTCGATCCTGGCGCTAGCGCTAGCGATAATATTGATGGAGATATCAGTCTAAGTATTGGCGTCACAGGAACAGTCGATGCCAATACACAAGGCACGTATACGCTTACCTACAATGTATCCGATTCATCAGGAAATGCTGCAGCAACCACTACACGAACAGTGAATGTTGTGGATACTGGCGCACCAACCATAACACTAAATGGCGACAACCCTACCCTGCATGAACTACAAACCACCTACACAGATGCTGGCGCTACCGCTACGGATGCTGTGGATGGTAACTTAAGTGCATCCATCATCGTTAGTGGGACAGTCGATGCGAATATCGCGGGTACCTACACCCTGTCTTACAACGTTACCGACCTACAAAGCAATGCTGCACCCACGGTTACCAGAGACGTAATCGTTGCCGATAGAACCGGCCCCGTGATTACTCTACTTGGCAGCGCTACAGTTAATGTAGAGCAAGGCGCGACATACACGGATGCGGGTGCTACGGCATCAGATGCCATTGATGGTGACTTAAGCTCCAACATTGTGCTTGGTGGTGCAGTTAATACCAGCGTAAGTGGAAGCTATACCCTTACTTACAACGTTAGTGACGCCTCAGGCAACGCTGCGACGCAAGTCTCGCGAACTGTTATTGTTAGTGACATGACTGCGCCGGTAATCAGCTTAGTCGGCACAGACCCGCTCAATCATGAAGTAGGCACCATATTCCTCGATCCAGGCGCTATCGCCTCAGATAATATTGATGGTGATATTTCAGCAAATATTGGAGTTACCGGCTCAGTAGATGCCAACACTGTCGGCGCTTATATCTTGTCATATAACGTTTCTGATGCAGCAGGCAATGCCGCAACCACGGTTAATAGAACTGTAAACGTTGCCGATACTGGCGCACCAACCATCACCATGTCTGGTGCCAACCCACTTAATCATGAGCTAAATACAATTTACACCGACCCGGGTGCGACTGCATCAGACGTAGTCGATGATGACGCTACGCTTAGCGCAGCAATTGTCACCATTAATAACGTGAATGAAAATGTCGCAGGCACATACACGGTCACTTACGATGTGACAGACTCTGGTGGAAACCCTGCCGTACAACAAGTCCGAACAGTTAATGTCGGCGACTTTACTGCACCAATGATAACTCTAATTGGCAACACAACCGTAAATATTGAACTTGGCTCAAGCTATACCGATGCAGGCGCAAGTGCGACAGATAATATTGATGGCGACCTGAGCTCCAGTATTATTTCAAGCGGAACAGTCAACCCTCTTGCGACTGGAACATATGTAATTAGCTATGACGTAAGTGATGCAGCTGGGAACAATGCCGTACAGCTTACGCGAACAGTAATCGTCACCGATACTACCGCACCGGTTATCACATTACTTGGCTCGGCAAGCATCAACCATGAACAAGGAACTGCTTATAGCGACCCTGGCGCCAGTGCTACAGACAATACTGACGGTGATATCACCGCCAGCATCACTGTATCCGGTTTTGTCGATGCAAATGCCGCTGGCACATACACTCTCAATTACAACGTTAGCGACAGCGCAGGAAATAACGCAACAACACTAACACGTACTATTACAGTTGTTGATACAACGCTACCGGTATTGACCTTAAGCGGAAGTACTCCAACTAATCATGAGCAAGGAACAAGCTATACCGATGCAGGCGCATCCGCCAGTGATACCGTTGACGGAGACTTAACTGCAAATATCCTTGTCACGGGCTCCGTTGATGCAAATACTGCCGGCTCCTATATTCTTACTTATAATGTTAGCGATACAGCCGGTAACGCAGCCACATCAATTACAAGAACCGTTATCGTGGCCGACACGACAGCCCCTGCTATTACCATTATCGGCAGTTCAGTCGTCAACCATCAACAAGGCAGCACCTATACAGATGCAGGCGCTACTGCCTCCGACCTTATCGATGGCGATATGAGCGCTAGTATTGTTGTCACGGGCAGTGTATATGTTAATGTTGAAGGCTCGTATATCATCAGTTATGACGTAACAGATGCAGCAGGAAATGCCGCGACCACCGCAACAAGGGCTGTAAATGTTGGCGATACGATTGCGCCAACAATAGCTTTACTTGGAAATGCAATTGAAAATCATGAACAAGGAACAAGCTATACCGATGCAGGAGCGAGCGCTAACGATAATTTTGACGGGGATATTTCTGCAAACATCGTTGTTAGCGGAACTGTCGATGTAAATGCGCCAGACACCTACATACTCAGCTATGATGTCAATGATGCCGCTGGTAATGCCGCTGCTACAGTTAATAGAAGCGTTGTTATCGCCGGATACGATGATGTTGCTGCTTAGGTTGCCATCGACATTGTCGCTTGCCGTCGCGCCTGCGTCGGTATAGCTGGTAGCTTGTTCAACGGTTTCGTTAGAATTACCGTTGATTGTAATGACTGGAACTGTTGTATCGGCGATAACAACGCTTCTATTAACTGTAGCAGCGGCATTACCAGCGGCATCATTGACATCATAGCTGAGTATGTAGGTGTCTGGCGCATTTACATCGACAGTTCCGCTAACAACGATGTTTGCAGAAATATCCCCGTCAAAATTATCGTTAG
>NZ_LWGA01000813.1:0-3023 GCF_001635235.1 Oleiphilus sp. HI0117
GGCCTTCGCCCTTGGCCAGCACAACACGGGATTGACTGCCGGTACGGATCAGCGCCTGACGGGGAATCAACAGAGTATCGTCCATCGGTGCCGTCTCAATGCGCATCTGCGCAAACATGCCCGGCTTCAGATAACCATCGGGATTGTGAAAATGTACTCGTATCTGTGCGGTGCGAGTCTTGGTGTTAAGGCTCGGGTAGACATAATCAACCTGGCCCTGCCACTCTCGCCCTGGCGAATAACCCAACTGCATCTGGACCTGATCGCCGACCTGCACCAGGGAAGCCTGTCGCTCAAAGACTTCACCAATCACCCAAATATGTTCCAGCTGACCGATGGCCATGATTTCCATGCCGGGTTTTACAAACATGCCTTCGCGCGCCATGAGGTTATCCAGCACACCCGATTGCGGCGCTGTAACGGTGATGGTCTGGCTCACCTTGCCGGATTTCCTCAGGCGGTTGATTTCTGATTTTGGCACCTGCAGGGATGCCAGGCGCTCCTTGGCGGCTTCAATCAGCGTGGCGTTATTGCGTTTTAGTGCCAAGAGTAATTCCTCCTGTGCATTAACCAGGGTCGGTGAGTAAAGCGCATAGAGAGATGCACCCTTCTGCACCGGATCGCCAGAAGCTTTGACGTAGAGTTTTTCAACCCAGCCCTCTACCCGCGGATGAATATGTATCAAGCGATCTTCATCGTATTGCACATAACCCACGGTATTGACGGAAACGTCCATCTGGCCGCGGGTAACGGGTGCCGTGCGTACGCCAAGGTTATTGACCACATCCGGCGATATGGTGACTGTGCCAATCTCCTCATCACCGCCGGCTTCTTCATACACCGGAATCAGATCCATCCCCATCGGAGATTTTCCGGGCTTGTCGCGTTTGTAATTGGGGTCCATCGGCGCGACCCAATAGAGCGGTTCTTTTTTGGCTGTCGCCTTACCGCCCTCTCCCGTGTCTTGCATGCGCCAATAGGCTGAATAGTGGGCCAGGGTTGCCGTCGCAATCAGCAATGCAACCGTTATAAAGAATGGTTTATTCAGTTGAATCTTCATGGGTTCTTTCCTTCCGTGCGGTTACCGTGTGTTGCAGGGGACTGCTTTGCGTGGCTCTGCGGTAACAGCACTGAGCGGTTTGTCGGTAAGAGATAGTTCAGTTCGGCAAGGATTTTTAGCCGATCGACCTTGATGGTCAGGAAATCGATTTTGGCGTTCAGCTCGGCGATGCGGGCACGCACCGCTTCAGCAAAGTCGCCGTCATCGTTGTTATAGGCAGTCAGGGCAGCTTCGGCCTGCTCCGCCATTTGCGGCAGTAGCTGCTGGTCATAGAGTGTGCGGCGCTCATTCAGGCGCTGGATTTGCACAATGGTCGTGTCCAGCTCCGCCATTAACTTTCGCGCCATCAGTAGCTTGTCTGTTCGCAGTGCCTCAGCTCGGGAGGTAGCGGCGCTAACATCTTTATCCTGTCGATTGCCCGTGAAAAGCGGCAGATCAAATGTGACGCCGACCGAGAACAGATCGGCGCGATCCCGGCCCATGGGGTCATCGTCCCGATAGCCGTACTGGGCGGTGAGCCCCCACTCGGGCTTATACTTTTGCTGGGCCAATTCAACCCCGGTCTGCATAGCCTCGATACGTTGGTCAAAGGCCAATAACAGGGGATGCCGATTGATCTGTTCATAGAGCCAGCGATCATTGTGCGTCTGACCCATGCCTGGGGTTGGCTCATCACCCAATTTACTGGATAAGGTCCGCGCCAACGGCAGACTGGCTTGACCGCCAATCCACTCGGAGAGCCGCTGCTGGGCAGAATCCAGTTGTTGTCGCAACGCAGTCAGCCGATCATCCAGCCGGGTGAGTTCCAGTTTTGCCCGGATAATATCCTGCTGTCGGGCACGCCCCAGCGCGGAGGAATAACTGGCTTTGGTGGCATCCACCAGATGTTCAAACAGCGCACGATCCTGCTCAATTAAACGGATACTTTCCTGTGCCCGGTAGGCTTCCAGCCATAACTGAGTCACCGTCGCTGTCACCTTGTCCTGGCGATCCTGTCTGAGTAAGGGTTCCTGGGCCGCCAACTCCTGATTTTGGCGGCTGGTTAACGCCAGGCTATCGCCGCGCGGAAACATCTGACTAACACCCACAGTCAGTTGCGTCATCGGTTCCTGATTGATATCGAAGCTATCGGTTGGAAAGTTGGCCGCCATTAGGCTGACCTTGGGATCGGGCAGGGTTGAGGCGGAAATGGATTCACTGGTCAGTGCATCTTCCCGGTAGCGGCTGCCGTTCAGCCAGGGGTCGGAGGCAATCGCCTGTGCAATCGCCGCTTCCAAAGTCAACGTACCAACCTGGTCTTGATCCAGCTGTGTTTGGGCAAACTGTTCCTGGGCAACTTTTTCCTCGGCAAAAGCAGGAACCCCCACCAACAGGAACAATAATAAAAAACGCCATTGAATGTTCATGGTGATACGTCCTATTGCTGATCGCGGCTGCTCACTGAAGCAAACACTTCAGCCGAACCGTCTTTTTTTAGCAACCACACCTGGTAAGGCATAAACCTGTCGCCCATTTCCATCCCGGGGCTGCCCGCCGGCATGCCCGGCACGCTCAGGCCGATGGCACCCGCCGGTGGATTTTCCAGAAACTGCTGAACGAAGCGCGCGGGGATATGACCTTCGAACACATAGCCGTCACTCGTCACCGCCGTGTGGCAGGAGTGGTATTCAGGGTGACCGACTATATGGGGTCCTAGGGATTTTGCCTCCATATATTGCAAAAACCTCTGAAGCCCCCGTCTGCCGTGGCTTGTAGAGGGGTATCAACTTTCATTTCTAGGTCGATAGCCCTCAATCGGTGCCATTAAGTCCTCCAGTTTTGGCAGTTCGCCCGTCGGCGCGAACGTGTATGTACCCCGGAAGTTGATGTTCTCCCAAGCTACCGGTGAGGCCCGCTTGACTGTTTCCTGGTATCTGTCATTGCGCTGTTCCTCGAAGCTGTCCAGCAGGTTACTGAGTACTTT
>NZ_LWGA01000814.1:0-8888 GCF_001635235.1 Oleiphilus sp. HI0117
AGAATACATTCATCTGCGGTGCCGCCCTTGTCATAACTCCAAAGGAGATATTAACAATCAATACCGAAGTTACTACTGGCAGCGCAACCAGCAGAGCCGAAGCAAAGAGCCAGTTAATCCTCATCAACATATCCCACAATAAGTAAGGCTCTATCGAGTTTTCACCTATAATACTTGCTGAAATCGGCCACGCCCTAAAGCTTTCAACAATCACTTCAATCATCACTAAATGACCATTCATTGCAAGAAACGTTAAGGTTACGCCTATCAGGAATATCTGAGACAGGATTGGTGTATTAACACCGTTCGTTGGGTCAACCATCGAAGCAAAACCCAAACCCATTTGCATCGAAATCATTTGCCCCGCCACCACAAACAACTGCATCAGTAGCACAAACATGAAGCCCATTAAGGTACCGATAACAACTTGCTGAAGCACAATCAAAAAAGAACCGATTGACAGAGCGTCAATCACAGGGACAGGGTCAATCAATGGAGCAACGATTAGCGTTAAGGCAAAGGATAAGCCAATTCGGACACGCATTGGCACCAACCGTGTTCCGATTACCGGAACCACCATCAAGAAACTGGCAATACGGAATAAGGGCCACAAGAAGGACCCAACCCAAGCGCCAATTTGTGCGTCGGTAAATTCCATCTTTTACCCGATCAGTAATGGAATGCTAGTCCATAAGCGTTCTGAATAGTCGAGAATTTTTGTCATCATATACGGACCCGCGACAATAAGCACAAACAAGGTCACCAGAAGCCTTGGTAAGAAGCTTAGCGTTTGCTCGTTGATCTGTGTTGCAGCCTGAAAAACACTCACCATCAAGCCAACGATTAGGCCGGGTACGAGTATTAAAGTGACCAAAATCAAAATTACAAATACGGCATCCCTTACAAGGTCAATTGCTAACTCTGGCGTCATCTTAATCTACCTCGTTATATTCCAAAGCTGGCGGCTAAACTACCCATTATCAGAGCCCAACCGTCAATCAAGACAAAAAACATTATCTTGAAAGGTAAGGAGATAATCATAGGTGATAACATCATCATACCCATTGCCATCAGTACGCTCGCCACGACCATATCGAGAATTAGAAAAGGCAGGAACAGCAGAAAGCCAATTTGAAAGGCGGTTTTCAGTTCACTTGTTACGAAGGCAGGCATCAACACCCAAAACGGCAAGTCATCAAGCGTATTGTATTCAGCACCCGATATACGCACAAACAGCGCAATATCATCTTCTCTTGTCTGCGTCAGCATAAACTCTCGAAATGGTAAGCTTGCGGCTTTAACGGCATCAACAGGTGCTAGCTGCTCGTTCATATAAGGTTGGATAGCCGTTTCATTAACCTTTTCAAAAACAGGCGTCATAATAAAGATCGTTAAAAACAGCGATAAACCCAAAACTATCTGGTTTGAAGGGGTTTGTTGTAGCCCCAAGGCCTGGCGAAGTATTGAGAAAACGATGATTATTCGGGTGAATGAAGTCATCATCATCAGCATCGCAGGCAAGAAGGTTAGCGCAGTCATTAGCGCAAGAACCTGGATCGTCACCGTATAGGTCTGCGAACCATCAGAATTATTTACCAGGGTTAGAGCAGGAATACCCGGGCTTCCTTGCGCACCTTCAGCAAAAGCTGAAAATGACAACAATGACAGAACGACACCTAGTGCTAGGAGTGCAAAAGTACGCACTGAAAACTTTGACTTCGTTGTCATAGCTTACCCTCTTGAGAGTTAAGCTCAGAGCTGCCTTGCTCCTCAGGCGTACTTTTAGTGAGCAAGCCTTTTAAAGTTGTCGAAAAATCGGAATGTGCACCACGACCACCACCTTCTTGAGCGTTATCACTAAGATCAGAATCGCTGTCAAAAGTATGCAAACAAGAAATCTGCTGATTGGTAACACCCAAAAGAAGTGTCTGCCCTTTTACACGAACTAAACTAACTTTTTCTCTTGCACCAAGCGGAAGAGACGAAAGCACTTCCATTTCTCTATTTTTAGCAATATTAAATCCGCTAAATCGGCGAGCAAACCAAGCCAAGACAAAAATGAAGACCACCATTGCGAATAAAGTAGCGACAACAATAGGCCAACTCGTTATCGGGTCGTACTCTGGTGCACGAGCTTTACTAAGGTGGGTCGATTCAGTATTTGAGCTGACAACTTCGTTTTCAGTTTTTAACGTATCGTCTAACTCAACTAATTGTTGCTGTGGCTCAGTGCCAGGATTCGTAGAATCTGAGGATTCATTAGCATACACAATACTGGTGCTCAGTATGAACACCACACAAAGGCGAATCAGTAAGCCCACAAAACTACCCTAAACGCCTGATACGTTCAGTTGGACTTACTACATCAGTCAGTCGAATACCGAATTTATCATTAACCATAACAACTTCACCATGAGCGATTAGTGTGCCATTGACCAAAACATCTAATGGCTCACCGGCCAAGCGGTCAAGCTCAATAACGGAACCTTGATTCAATTGTAATAAGTTTCTGATCGGAATGGAGGTATTACCGACTTCCATCGATAACGTAACAGGTATATCCAGAATGACATCAAGATCGGGAGCGCCTGGGCCACCAGCACCAGCGTTAGCAGCCGCAGCTGGACGCGAATCAAAAGACTCTAGAGGCGCAGACTTAATATCATCAGCATCATCCCCTTCGATAGCTTCAGCTTCGGCCATTGCCGCCGCCCACTCATCCTCAACACTACCTTCGCCGCCTTCAGAATCACCAGACTCTTCCATTGCAGCTTCCCATTCAGATGCTAGTTTTTCGTCTTCACTTTGATCTTCGTTATCACTCATTTTCTTCTTCCAAATTTTCGTCAACTACACTGGATATGAGGTTGGGTCGTTCAATTTTTTCTTCAATTTTCGCCGCTAACTGACCATCACTTTGCCCAAGCTTTGCTTTGAACATAGGGACCTTATTCGCAGTTAGCGTAATAAACTCTGGCATTTCTATCGGTATAACATCACCTTTTTCAAGCTTGGCAACATCTCTAAGTGATATCTGTTCTTCTAGGACTGTCGCATTAAGAGGCACATTAGCCTCTAAAAGATCTTTCCGAATAGTTGTCATCCAGCGCTCGTCAACATCGTCAACATCACTCTGGACACCAGCATCGAGGATCTCGCGAATCGGCTCAATGGTAGAGTATGGAATGGCCAGATGAAGGTCTCCACCACCGCCATCTAGTTCGATATGAAAGGTACTAATTACTATCACTTCACTAGGGCTAACAATATTCGCCATTGAAGGGTTAACTTCAGAGTTCATATACTCAAAATCAATTTTGAAAACTGCGCTCCACGCTTCCTTCATATCGATAAAAACTTGTTCGAGTACCATATGAACAACCCGAATCTCGGTAGGCGTAAACTCACGCCCTTCAATTTTTGCATGACGCCCATCACCACCAAAGAAGTTATCAACAAGTTTAAAAACTAGCTTGGCATCAAAAATAAATAAACCAGCTCCGCGAAGAGGTCTGATTTTGACAATATTTAAACTGGTAGGAACGTAAAGAGTATGGATATACTCTCCAAACTTCATGATCTGGACACCGCCCGTAGAAACGTCGGCGTTTCTACGGAGCAGGTTAAACAAGCTGATTCTGGTGTAGCGGGCAAACCTTTCATTGATCATTTCGAGCGTAGGCATGCGCCCGCGCACAATTCTATCTTGGCTCGCTAAGTCGTAATTGCGTATACCTTCTTCATCGGCATCGTCCTCCGTGTCGATATCACCATCATCGACACCATGCAATAACGCATCTATCTCGTCTTGTGATAATAAATCTTGCACACTAATACCTGACTATATGAATTTTTAAGCAATCACAAAATAAGCTATTTGACGGTCGCGAAAATAACACCAAACAAATAACTTAAAACATCTTGAACAAAACTACTGCAATACAAAATTAGTGAAATAAACGTTCTCTATCTCACCAGCCTCTTCACTACTTAAGACAGTATTAATCACTTCGACTGTCTGAGCTTGAAGCGCTAACTTACCTTCCTCAGTGCGAATCTGTTGAAAGTCCTGATCTGCGTATACATTCAATAAACGTGAACGTATCAAAGGCATATGGTGGTCTAAAGCATCCAAAGCACTGGCATCACGACTAGAAACAGATAATGAAATCTGCATATACCGCTGACGCCCATCGACATTAAACGTAACCAAAAATGCTGGCTTAATTGGAATGTAGCTAGCTGGCTCCTTCACTTCTTCTTCAATAACCGGTTCAGTTGGTGCGTCTTCATCGCCACCAAGCAAAAACATCGTCACACCAACCGATAGACCAATAGCTAAAATTGCAACGATCGCAATAATAATAATTAGCTTTTTCTTTGAACCACCTTCGCCAGATTGCTCTTCTTCAGTTTTGTTTTCTTCTTCTGCCACGTCAAAATCCCGTCATATCAAATCGCAGCTGAGCACCTTTACAGATATCCAGCAAAGTGTATGCCAAAAACAACAGTTCTCCGTTTAAACGGAAGCTTAACTGTTGCCTTTAACTATTTGATATTAGTTTAGCTTAAAGAGGGCGAAAATGAAGAGGGCCTGATAAAAACTTATCAGGCAAAGTAGTCAACGAGATTTGAAGAGGAGCGTGAAATCGATTCTGTCGTAGCTGTTTCACTACTAGAATCTTCAGAATCTTCTTGCTGATCTTCCGAGCCATTAGAACCTTGCTGCTGATCATTGGATGCAAAACGCTCATCACCGCTGCGTGCATCGACATTCACTTCCTGAAGCTCAACGCCGTTTGTCTCCATCATTTCACGTAAACGCACAACGTTAGATTCAAGCATTTCCCTGACTGAAGCATTATGGGCGTTAAATGTAATGGCTGCTGCATCATTTTGAACAGAAATTTTTACATCAATTGGACCAAGCTCAGCAGGGTTTAAGTGGATCTCTGCAGACTGAATTGCCTTTCCCGTAAGCCAAACTATCTTCTGGCCAACTTCCTCCCCCCACTCAACCTCATCCAAACCCGTCATTACTGTTGTCGAGTAAGGCGCGTTATCTAATTTCTGCTGCACTTCCGAAAACGTTGTTTTAAGTGGCGAAGATGAACGCTCTACACCACTACCAATCGTTTTTTCCAGAATGCTTTCAACACTACTAGTACTATCCGCAATCGCCTTAAACTTTGATTCACCTTGCAATGCCTGACTAACAACCTCCTCTTCCAAATTGAGCATAGCACTGCCATTTTGGGACAAATTCTGAGGAGACAACCCAAGCCCTGAATCAATATTAGAATTGGTAAGCGGAGCTGCTTGAATTTGGTTTGCCGTATTTAGGTTCACCTGAGACTTCTTAGCATCCTGGTTTTGAAAAGATACGCCAGGCAAAACACTTACTGGCGCCACACCTGAATCAAGCCCAGTCAATGCTTGTGGAAGGTTAGCACTTACCGGTGCAAGGGCTTGTTGTATCCCATTTACCGTATTTAGCAAAGATGCCAACACATCTTCGGGTATGTCATCACTTGAAAATCCAAGACCACTCTCAAGCTCTGCCAGCGAGTTAGAAAGAAAAGTACTCATTTCCGGCAATTCTATGCCTTGCTGTGCCGCATCCAGAGACATTAAATTGCCACTCAATAATGCGTTGATATCATCCAGGAAGCTTGAATCCAGCCCTAAAGCTTCAAGCTTAGCAGCAATATCATCAAGTTTCTCAGGACTTATAGAAGACTGATAGACACCTGTTAATGTAGCACCAAATGAACCCTCTATGGGTGATGCACCCGGTTCGCTGCTCGCGCCCAATGCTGGACCGCTAGTTGACGCTGCTGGTGCGTTTCCTGCTGATACAGGGTTTGATAGAGATATATTTTGCATGAACAACAACCACCCGTTTCGCTCAAGCCATATTAATTATGACTTAGAAAAAATAGCTTTAGGACAAGCGAATTGTAGGCGCTCAAGTTAGTCGTCTAACTTGATTACACTACGCTTTAGGGAGGATTATGCGAATATCGGGCCAATATCCGCTATTTAGAGAATGGTACTTAATTTAATGAATATCGAATAGCTGTTTAAAATTAGAGATCTCGAATATCTTTTTTACCTCATCAGAACAGTGAACTATGCTGATTTTTACATCTTCTTTTGCGTGATCCTTAAGTAACAACAACATTCCCAAAGCAGAGCTGTCTAGATAACTGACGTCGCGCATATCGATGCGATATTCACTAACACCGTTGTCTTTTCCTTCGTAAGCGTCACAAAAACTCTGATGCGAAGCAAAGTCAAAGCGACCTTTAATCGCAATAGTTAGAGAGTTATCATCCGTTGAAAGTACTGATGTGATTGACATTTATGCCTCACCCTTGTCTAAATAGATATTTCCTAACGCTACCTTTCACAAGCCTTAAGTAGCGCTTCTCGAATTTTATTTATCGGGAGCACTTTTTGCACAGCGTTAAGTTTAACAGCTGCGCCGGGCATTCCCCATACAACACTCGTTGCTTCATCTTGAGCAAAAGTTGCACCGCCCACTGAAAGTATTCTTTCCATACCTTCGGCGCCATCACTTCCCATCCCCGTTAGGATAGCTGAAACTGCATATTTCCCATAATGCTGTGCGACTGAGTCGAATAATACATTGACCGAAGGCTTATGACCACTGACCTTCTCTCCATCATATAGAGAGGTAACCAAGCGCCCGTTTTTCTCGTAAACTTTTAAATGGAAGTCGCCTGGCGCTAAATAAGCATGGCCCGGCTCCAAAGGCATACCACTCTTTGCTTCCTTAACTGTGATTTCACAGTGTCCATCAAGCCGCTGCGCCAATGAGGCACTAAAGGTAGCAGGTATATGCTGCGCCATAACAATAGGCGGGCAGTTTGCTGGCATCCCTTGCAGGACTTCACGTAGAGCTTCCGTTCCACCCGTAGAACTTCCGATACAAATAATTTTTCGCCCGTCAAATTTACGTTTTTCTGTCGCCTCACTAGAAGCTTGCTTCGACGAAAGCACTCTATCATGAGCCGCCATATTCGCAATGGCAGCATTTCTAACTTTACTCTGAATTGTTAGCGCATAATCCGAAAGGTTATCCCAGGAACCACCTTGTGGTTTTGCGATATAGTCAACTGCGCCAATTGAAAGCGCATCAAGCGTAGCCGGAGCTCCTTTACTAGTTAAAGTAGAGATCATAACGACCGGCATGGGACGCAATCTCATCAAATTTCGCAGAAATGTAATGCCATCCATTTTTGGCATTTCAATATCCAAAGTCAGTACATCTGGACTGAACTGCTTAATTTTCTCACGAGCATCAAGCGGATGCTCAGCGACAGCCACAACCTCAAGGTCTGGTGCCGAGCCAATAATTTCAGATAAAACCTGCCTAATTAGCTCGGAGTCATCAACAATTAAAACTTTTATCTTACTCAAACCTACTTCTCCACGAAAAGTACGACATATTACTGCGCGAATCAGTCAAACAACTCAACACCACCGCTTGGTGCGGACTTTTGCTTCAAGTCATTGCTATAGCTAATCTCTCTTTGCAAGACTGTATCGTTTGTTGTTTCTCTAAGCTTTCTTACTTTAACTGCACCGGTATCGGGAAAATACAAGACCTTTCTCGGGTATATATCACCAACATCTTCCGCTGCTAGCTCAAAATTTTCTTCGTAAATGTACTTTCTTACGTACGCTATATTTCGCTTACCAATGTCAGTCATGTTACTAAGAACATTGCCGCCACCAAAAACTTTGATTTCGAGATTTCGACGCGTACCACCAAGCTTTAGGATTTCGTTAATAAGAAATTCCATCGCCCAGTTTCCGTACCTGGAGGCACTGCTTATTTCTGAAGCTCCCCACTTTTCCGTCGAATGAGCCCCTTGCTCTGGTAACATAAAGTGATTCATTCCACCTATACCAAGTTGCACATCTCGAACACAGGCAGAAATACAGGAACCCAGTACGGTAACAATCATTTCTCCAGTTTTGCTCACATAGAACTCACCCGGCATTATTTTAGCAGCGGGAACATTCATTCGCTTATCCCAATACCTGTTCACATGCTCAAAGCCTGCTAGGGGTGGTGGTAAAGTGTGATTTTGTGACATTTACTAACTATCCTACATTAACTGTAATATTGCTGCCCTGAACGACAATCAACATTCAATACTAAGAAATTTTCTGGTAGATGGTCTTACCTATTGGCTTAAACCTTGTACATACTCTACTCAAGCTCTCTGAGTGACCAATTATCAAATAGCCCCCATCTTTAAGCATATCGGCATACCTGTTGAACAAAACTGCTTGAGTCTCTTCATTAAAGTAAATAACGACATTCCGACAGAATATTAGGTCGAACGGGCCTTTCATTGGCCAGCGTTCCAATAAGTTTAGGCGCTTAAATCTAATTAACTCCTGCAAATCAGGTTTAACCTTAACGATATCCGGGTGGTTCTTATCAAACATGAACCACTTCCGCTTGATCTCTTGAGGAAGCGATTCAATTCGCTCAACCCCGTAAACACCTTGCTGACCTTTTCCCAAAACTTTGGAATCTAAGTCAGTAGCTAGAATTTTGCAGTCCCAGCCACTTAAATCAAAGTTATCCCGAATGGTCATTGCAATGCTATAAGGTTCCTCACCAGAAGAGCAGCCTGCAGACCAAACTCTAATTCGCCTTGAAGCAGCGTTGCTATTCTTTAGCTCCTTACAGAGCTTATCTCCAAGAAACTCGAAATGATGGTTCTCTCTAAAGAAGGATGTGAGATTCGTCGTAATCGCATTAATAAAACGACTAACTTCTTCGCTGTTTTCATTACGAATCAAAGACAGATATTCACTTACTGAGCCCAAACGAACATCTCTGA
>NZ_LWGA01000815.1:0-3971 GCF_001635235.1 Oleiphilus sp. HI0117
GTTTTGGGAGCCCCAAGAAATCAGAGCAAAAACCATGACTATGGCTGCCGCTACTGGGTGTAAAAACAAGGCACCTAGCGCTAATATCAGGCCGACGATCATAACCCCTTTACGACTTTTTCTTTTTTGCGCATCTGCTTCTATTGTTAATTTATTGCTTGTTACGTATTCCAGGTTTGCCATGTTTACTTCCTTTTATTTCAGATTAGTGCTCGGTTCTTATTACGAATAAACTTTTTCGTCTACTCGTTGAATTGGAAATAATATTACTGTGCAGCCTGCAACAAAGTTAGGGACAAGTGAGGGACACGAGTGTTTGGTGTTATAGACACACAAATAGAACCAAAAGAGAAACCAGCTATAAGCATTGGACCTGGATAACCAATGCACGCTGCAAACTTGACTAATAAGGTTTAACTTAAGCATTGACCTTATGAGGCTTTTAACCCTGGAATTACAACAACATCTATATGGTATTTTGCTAGCTCCTTTAAAGTAAACGAATCGTTATTCTTTAATAACTTTTCTAATGTTTCATATTTTTGGAACCATTCCTCGTCACTTAACGGATAAAAAGTATTGATGTAATCAGAGCCCTCGTTGATAACAACTCTGACCTTCGTGTTTTCATAATCACAGAGCTCAGCATAATAATGACCACGACCCTCAAAACCTTGAACAAGCCCCTGTTTAACAAGTCTAATCGTATTTTTCTCAACTCCATTTTCAGCATTCATCACTCCATACCTGAGCGCTAAGGTACGGTTTGGGTGGCCTGTGCAGTTAAAAACAACTGGATGTTCAGAATACGGTTTATCACGAGCTATCTGATTTAGTTTTTCTTGGTTAATATGCCTTTCATATTCTAGCTTTTTCAAAACAAATTTTATTAGTGAGGCTAGCGATACTAAGGAAACGTACAAGACTATTAAACTCAATATACCTATTGCGAAGTTACTCAATATTGTTTTCCTTTATTCAAATTTTATACAGAACTTAAGCTACATATACTGCCGGTAGTCCACTGCTGATCGTAGATATTCAAAAAGGGATCCTAGGTTCGATTGATATAAAATTCTAAAGCTTTTTCTTCTACGAGATTTAAATGCACAAGTTTATTCGCTAGAACCTTCTCCCAACCTTTTTCATGATTTATATGATTCATAATGCGAGTGTTAGATTTAAACCAGCTGACGGACAGCCGATTCGACTCTAGCACGGATAAAAGTTCTACTTCGTCTCTTATTTCTCCAATTGTTGCCGCAAGTTCGATGTATGGTTCAGTCTTATTTGGCAAATAGAGAATAACAAACGAGCCAGCACGATTAACAAACAATACGAAATTATCTAAGGAAGCTGGATTTGAGCTTTTAATACTTAGACTACCGGCAGAACTAATCACTAGCGCTCTATAATAGTTTTGGGTAACAAGATAGGAATGTTTAAAGGATAATTGAATTTGGTTAGCAAACTTGAATTTCGTACTAAGCCAATGTTTAAAAGCTAACTTATCACTATCTTTAAAAGTGACTTGAGGAAATCCACAAGCGACAAACTGAGAAGTATCTTTCTTCGAAATAAAATTCTGCTGTTCTCTAAAAAGCAGCATATCCGTCATCTGAGCGAATCTAAGTTTTGCGTAGTACTTGTCAATAGCCTCCACATCGAAATGCGCTATCAACTTCTGTTTCAAACTGTGATCGGCTTTATGTGCCACCTTATTGTCTAATCTTTCTTTTAGAACGAAATTCAGAATATATTTTTCATCAGGCTTAGTTGCAGAATTTAGTACTTGAACAAGTTTTAAGTCATTTTGCCCTGCGTGTCCTTCCCAATACACCTTGGCAATAGACTTTCTAAATCGAGCTAGTTTCAGTAAGGCTGCAAATGGCAAGTTTTGCTTTAAGAAAAATTCGACAGGAGCCCCATCACTTTGAAACATTTCTCTGCATACGCCATCGAAATAACCTTTCATGCATTGAGAATAAAGATGTGGATGACTCTTACACTCTTTTGCCGCAACGTTAAGCGGCTTCTTGAATACATTTTTTTTGCTGAAATACCAGTAGTAGACCTTAACTGCTAAGTTTGAGTTTTTTGAGTAATAACGCCAGAAAGAGCTTGCAAGGGACTTAGCTTCTTCCTGATCTAACTCATCCCAAAAGTCGTTGCTAATAAGCATGAGCAAATCAAACTCTGAAAGGTGTTTGAACTTATTAGACCTAATTAGAGCTAATAATTCGTCGCTACCTTTAACACTGAAGTTTGCTCTGAGCGCCAAATTATCTCCAGAAAAACTTTTCCCCTTGAAGGAACCTAGAGAATTAGAAAGCGAGTCCCAAGCTTTAGTAGATGGTTTAAATCCCCCTAGAGTAATCATTTTAACAACCTAACCGCCTCTTCATAAGTTCCCTTAAATTGAAGGCGAAACATTACTTTCCGGTCCGCTTTCGTTGCTACTTTTTGGTTAGCTTCCGTCTCGCCTCTACCTGTCACTGTGAGCTTGTTCATTAATTTGGTCTTATGAGGAAACTCAAAGCTAAGAATATTCTGCATAACTGCATTGGCACGTAACAAACTAAGCTGCATGTTATAACCGTAATCCCCTACTTTGTTCGAATGTCCTTCAACAATTACGCGCACGACTTCTTCTGCAGCGTCAGGGTTCTTATAAATACCTCTCGCGTACAGTGGAATAAAGCGCTTTAGGAATTTAACACCCTCCGCAGAAAGCTTCGCTGAATCGTGCCCGAATAAGATATTATCCATAATTGTAATATCTCCTGTTTCAGGATTGATCTCTGCCTGGATACCATCTGCATTAAGCTGTTCACTAATCGCTTGAATTACAAAAATACGGTTTTGTTGGCTTTGTTCGTGACGCTGGCTAAGAAGTAACATAGTCGCCACAACGAGCAAGGCGAAAATCATCATCAAACCCGACATCAAATCCCCAATTGACATCCAATGTGCATCAGACTCCACTGCATCATGCTGGCTCATGCGTCAAATCCTTTGAATGCTCTGTAGAATCAGCAATACTTGCCGCGGTTGCTAGAACTTGTGCTACATTCAAGAGCTTGGCGTGCACATCAGTCGATGACTTATTAACTGACTTAATGTACTCATCAAGAAACTCTCTGCTTGAACCATGATAATTGGCTACCTCGTTTAAGAGTTCCTTCAGTTGGGCGTTTTGGTGATCAGAGCCTTCTTGAATTTGTTTGAGCAATTCACGTGATGTGCCGACCACCTGATTCAACACAGCCTCTATTGAAGCAACTAACTCTGCATCTAATGACGGCATTTGTGTAGCCAGCGCATTCAGCGTTTCTAAGTGCGCCCCAAGATCGGTGTTTAGCTTTTCCAAGGTTTCATTGAGAATTTCACCTGCCGAAATGAGCTGCTGACTTAGTTTTTCTCCTACTTCCTGTTGGAATCTATTTAGAACGTTTTCGATGCTAGCAATAGACTCCTGTTGATGTTCGCGCAGTTTGTCTACTGTCTGGTCGAGCTCTTCTCCCAGCGGCAAAAGTGATTCTGTTAGTTTAGTAACCGAAGTAGTGCTCTGATCAACAAGTCCCGCTGTACTTTCTAGACGCACCTGAATTGGTTCAATTACTTGAGACCTAAGGTCATCCATCATCTTTTGTAGTACCTGCTCGCCATTTTCTTTTTTTATTTCACTTAAGACATTAAGCTCTTCACCTATACGTTCTAACATCGGAGAAAGTGAGCTAGTCATTTTGTCAGCAATCGCATCAGCATTAAATGACCTAGCCGATTCCGCCATGGCTTGTGCAGCATCAACCATGTCATTACTACCCATACTCGCCACCATGTCAGACATATCGAATAATCTAAAACCCTTTGATTCTAAGGCTTTGATTGATTCAATATTCTGGTTTCGAACCTTTCTCAAAAATATGGTGTGGCGTAACAAGCTCAAGACCAGACCTCCAATAATACCC